>JBHLKC010000005.1:48954-54165 GCA_048887065.1 Candidatus Hodarchaeota archaeon | reverse complement strand
GAAAACATCATAGAGGTCAAGGATATGTCTAAAATTCAACCTGAAAGAGATGAAGAAAGTTCATCCCGACTTCCATGGATTCCTGGACTGAAAAAACCTTCAATTGATTTTCGGATGCCTGATATTGAACTCCCTTATGAAGCCCCCCATAAATACATTTTAGCAATCATCCTTTTTTCAACTGTATTTATCTTAGCTGGTGGGATATATAACCTAACAGAGAATCCACTTCCAATGGGTCAAACAGCTAATCAGCTTCTTCCAGTTTTCCAATCTAGTAGTGAACAATTCTTAGTTGAGTCTCTCATTGCTGGATTATTCTATGGGTTAGGTGCTGGTGGATTCTACATAATTCGTTATTCCACACGTTTTGCATATGATGCGAGAACTTCAATCACACTCTTAATCTTAGGCATCATTCTTACTTTAGTCGCTTCAGTTGGAACTGTTGTATTGTATGATTTCAAAACTAGAAGATGATAGGAGAAAAACCATCCGTTTTGCCGGGGTTTTACATATACTATAATCGATAATAACATCTGAAATGTGTAACCTGAAAGCCAAGCGGACGGGTTCATGGATATCTATTACCCTGTAATACGGCGCTGGCCTTGAGTCATACTGAGAAGTAAAACTATGCTAGAAAGCCAGTGTACATCTTGTACTCGAGGGTTCGAATCCCTCCCCCGGCGTTTTTTCCCCAAATTGAATAAAATTTACACCTATTATTCCTGTTTTTATAATTTTTCAGGTGATAAAAGTTAGATTATTGCTTGAGAAAACCTTTATTTGAGAATCTAAATTCATAAATTGTTAGTATTAAATAAAAACCAACAATCCTTTTAACTCTAAACTGTTCTTCCTAATTGAGCAATCTAACTGAACGAATCGTTATAATATTTGGGTGAAATTTATTTTGGTATCCGTAGCACGAATTCGGTTAATGAGTACCGATGTAGGGCAACTTGATGGAATCTGCAATGAAATGAAAAGAATAGCAGAGAAATCTGGAGTAAAAATGCGTGGTCCAATACCTTTACCAACAAAAAAATTGAAATTACCTGTTAGAAAGTCACCAAGTGGGCAGGGTACAGCAACATGGGAGGATTATGAACTTCGTATTCATAAAAGGCTCATAGACATTGATGCTGATGATAGGACGATGCGACAGATCATTAGATTGAATGTTTCTAGATCTATCTTCGTTGAGATTGAATTAAGAACTTAAAATCGGAAGAAAATAATATGTCTGCTTCTGAAGAAATGAACATCTTTGGCCTTTGGAGTTGCCAAGAAGTTGAAGTTAAAGACATTAGCCTTGTTCGTTACATTAATTTGAAACCTAGGCTTATCCCCCATAGTGCAGGTCGCCATGAACATAAACGATTCCATAAGTCTCATGTTCATATTGTAGAACGCTTGGCTAACAAATTGATGAGTCCTGGGAAAAACACAGGGAAGAAAATTATGGCTCTCAATGTTGTAAAATCAGCCTTACAAATAATTGAGTTGAAAACTGACAAGAATCCAATACAAGTTTTAGTAGATGCTATTATAAACTGTGCACCAAGAGAAGAAACAACTCGTATTTCCTATGGCGGAATTGTTTATCATACAGCAGTAGATAGCGCTCCTCAGCGTAGAGTAGATGTTGCTTTACGTCTATTAGCTATGACTGTTAGGAAATCATCATTCAATAACGTTCGAACATTCGAAGAAATCCTTGCAGAACAAATTATATTAGCTTCAACAAATAATACAAATTCTAATGCAATTAAAAGGAAACAAGACATTGAACGAGTTGCCTTGAGTGCGCGTTGAGAATTAATCGAGATTTTTTCTTATTTTTCTGAATAGTCACTATCTTTAAATAAATCGTTTACAACACCAACAGCAATGGTTGTACCAGAGTGTCGTAAGATTACTCGACCTAGTTCTGGAAAATCTGAAAATTTTTCTACAACTAATGTAGCATCTAAAGCGATATCTACTTCTATTAATTCTCCTTCGAAAGCTATGGTTATTTTTCCCTCAAATTCTCTTGGTAACTTCTTATGTTTTGGATTCATTCTTAGTATTTTAGTTATTTGAAAAATTTGAGCTGTTACATACGTCGCTCCACAATGAAAAACCACAGAAGATCCTGGAACTAATGATCCTTCAAGAATTAAAAGTCTAGAACGTACAACTGAAGCATAGCTATAATCTATATTTCCAGGGGCTAAAACAACCCCTTCTTCAATATTATCTTTATCAATATTCCGTAAAAGAATCGATCCATGTTCTCCAGCTTTTAGGGTAGAAACCTTAGCATCTTGAATCCATATCTCTTTAACATCTGTTTTGATACCAAGAGGTAATATTTTTATTTCATCTCTAGTCTTTAAAGCAGAACTAATGACTTTTCCTACTAATAAGGTTCCAAAACCATGGCGTTCATCCAAATCATATGTAACAAACCTCATCCCCTTTTTTTCCTCATGTACCACCCCTTCTAATGAATTTAAAGCTTCAATTAAAGTTGGTCCAGAATACCATTTCAAATTTTCAGAGGGGAGAGCCAAATTATCTCCCAATAAACCGCTAATAGGAATAAACGGTATTAGGTCCAATTTTTTTGCCCAAGGAGATTGAATCTCTTTCAATAGTTTTTTAATAAGATCTACAGCTTGATAAAAACGGTCTTCTCTAAAATCCACTGAATCTAGTTTATTAATTGCTACAATTAGTTGCTGAATTCCTAATACAGATGCTAGAATTGCATGTTCTCTGGTTTGGCCACCAGGATCTTGATACCCACCAATTTTCAATCCAGATTTGAGATCATTAGGAACTGCACTAACAACTAGAACACAAGCGTCTGCTTGTGCAGCTCCACGAATCATATTTTTCACAAAATCCCGATGGCCAGGAGCATCAATCAACATAAAATTTCGTTTTTCAGTTTCGAATGTGTAAAAAGCAATATCTGATGTGATTCCCCTTTGTTTTTCTTCTGGTAATGTATCGAGAATATAAGCCCATTTCCAAGACTCCATTTGATGTTGAACAGCTTCTTCCTTTAGTTTCTCCATTATTCGAGGATCAATAGCTCCTATTTGATATAGTAAATGTCCTAACGTGGTTGACTTCCCGTGATCTACATGACCGATCCAGATAAGAGAAATAGTTGGTTTCATATCTACCATTAGCCTAAACCGCCTATCTAGGCTTATATTTTTCTAAAAAAAGTTAAAATAAAAAAAGAGAGGAAGGAATTTTAGGAGGAGTATTTATCTCTTTCAATTTTTTGAATTACTCCCACTGCAACTGTTTTTCCAGAGTCCCTTAATGCGAAACGGCCAAGTGCTGGTGATTTTGATACAGGTTCAACTACGAGTGGATTTAAAGGAGTCATCCAGATCATTCCCCTTTCCCCTCTTTTTAGTTGATCTTTATCTTGAACCTGAGTGACTCGACAAGCAACTTGAGCGGTTCCACAGTGTACTACGGGTGAATAATTTTCATGAAGTCCCCACTCTTCTCCTTTCTTCTTGGTTTTCTTTCCTAAACTACGTACAACAAGAACTAGGGATAGAAATCCATCCGCATTTGGTTTTAACGCTTTTGCAGGATCTTTAGGATCACTTACTACTGCCCCACGAATAATATCTTTAGCCCCAAGGTTTTTTGTTTTAATATTAAATCCAATATTATCACCTGGAGCAGCTTGCGGAATTTCCTTATGGAATTCTTGGATAGATTTCACCTGAATAGGGAGAGGATCAATACTCAGCTTTGTTGGAGCGATTACCATTTCAGTGTTTGGTTTAAGAAGTCCACTTGAAACACGTCCTGTAAGAACAGTTCCTACTCCGCCTATGCTTAAGGTTTGTTGAATTGGAATACGAATAGATTGTTTCATTAATTTTTCCTTACGAACTAATGGAGATTCTAAATCATCAAGAGCATCAAGTAAGGAAGGCCCATCGTACCAAGAAAGAGCCTCAAACCCGGTTTCAATCTCTTTTGTCTCCTTTTCTAGTGAATCTATGAATTCTGCGTCTCCACTACCAGCTTTAGCAGCAGAGATGTGCCCTTCAAGATTTTTAAGTGTGTTATCTTTGGAAAGTAAGTTCACTCCGACCAAACCACTTGTTGGGACATATTTTATCGCTTCAAGTCGTTTTTCCTTATCTTCAACCTGTAATGCAGTCATAAGTGTTGTAAATTGCTTATGAATTTCTGTTTTAATTTGATCAAAACGTTTTTGATCCCAATCTACAACGTCCATCTTATTAATTGCTACAACAATGTTTGTTACACCCAAAGATGTAAGAAGGAGCATATGTTCGGTTGTCATCCCAATAACATTTGCATATTTTCCTGAAGCTGTTCCAGCAACTTTTGTTCCATCCTCGAATTCCCCTTTTCTTGCAGAAACAACCAAAATTGCAGCATCCGCTTGTGAAGCACCTGTTATCATGTTTTTTATAAAGTCACTATGCCCAGGTGCATCGATAAGATTGTAAATGTACTTCTTAGTCTTAAATTCTTGGAACGATATGTTGATTGTAAGACCCCTTTCTCTTTCATCCATTAAAGGATCCAAAATCCAAGCATACGACCAGCTTCCCATGCCTTGAGCCTTACTATCTTTATAATATCTTTCTGCAATTCTCCAAGGTTGTCGTTTCTTTTTGGGGTCGTGAATCTGACCGAGTAAGAACAACATGTGGCCAAGTCCAGTAGATTTTCCGTGATCAACGTGTCCTGTGACCACTAAATTCATCCTTTCGAGATCTGCCATTACTATTCACCAGAATATTGCATAATATATCAATTTCGGATTAAATGATTCGAATTTATCCGATGTTTTTGGTTTAATCCTAAGAAACAGCGAGGCGAACTTCTATTTATCATAGTTTCCACTTTTATATTGTGCGAAATAAATGGAATTCTATTAGTCCTATTGCTTTAATCTGAATATATTTCAGTCAATAATTTATAGAAAACTGAAATCATTTCATCAGATTCTTTTTTATATGACAAAATTTTTCAAGTTTTGGAGTTTTTTAGCATTTGTCTCAATTTGTCTTGATCAATTCAAGATTAGTGAGATTAATGTCAAAATATCCTACTAGTTATCTTCAAATTTCATTGTCATTTTATTTGAGCTTTTTTACTGGTTTTTTTGCTCATCTGGATCAAAATTGGTTGAACTGTTCATTT
>JBHLKC010000005.1:9834-48854 GCA_048887065.1 Candidatus Hodarchaeota archaeon | reverse complement strand
TTTCATTGTCATTTTATTTGAGCTTTTTTACTGGTTTTTTTGCTCATCTGGATCAAAATTGGTTGAACTGTTCATTTTTATCTTCCTCTCTGTCTAGTTTTAACATATTATCTCTATCTTCCATACCTTATTTAGTATTAACAACAAAGTCATCTTCCAATATCAGTATTTTTTAGGACTTCTCATTCCTTAAATGAATTCATGGGAGTTAATAAAGAAACAGCATGGTTCCATTAGAGAACTCATGATATAACAACTTTTCATGGGTATATAAACCGTTTTTGATGTTTCGTATTGATTGTTTTGAAAAATTATTATGTTTTCAGAACAAAAAAATGTAGATCAAAAAAGTTGAATCCCATCACTGGCGGTTCACTTAGCCCGCATTAATTTTCTCTGTAATTACTATACTCAAGAATGTTAAACTCGAACCGTCTCCCCTCTTCTTTCTTTTTTTTCCTAGATCGCTAAAAATCGTTAAACGAGAGGATTCGCTCTTTCTTAAGGCCTAACGAGTACAGATTCCATTAAAGGTTTTGCTAATAGTAAATAATGCTCACGCAAGGTAAATTCGGCAATATTTAACAAATTTGCGATTTTTTTCTGAGTTAAAATTCCTCTTCGTGACGGCCGAAAGTAACAATGAGGATAAATGATATGTCGAGCTAATAATATATCTGCAGCTATAATAATTGAAGCTGCAAGAATAAATGGATTACGACCTCCTCGATCGTTCATAGGAAAATTTAACAATAATTTCTTAGCTCCTAGCTTTAAGAAGTGAAAATATTCATTCTTCTCCCTTATTTTCTTATCCAACTTCCTTAAGATTTCAATATCTCGTTGAACACGGCAAAGAATGTTGTCTAAATATTCTTCTGATTTAACATGACTCACTCGAATCCTAGCATACTGTCTAATTAAGGATGCTGATTTAATAATCTTTTTTCCTGGCACTGAATAGCCTTGGTTCCGAGCAGCATCAACTAATCGTGCAAGTTCAATATTTTCTCTTCGAGATCTGATCGATAGATATAAAGCTCCCATAATTATGTTTGAAAGCTTTAGTTCATTATAAAGATATGAATGGACCTTTTGAAAAAGAAAAAGTGCATCTGCCTTGGCTGATTCAGTGATTTCCAATGTATTACATACTCGGGTAAGGAATTGATAACCTCGATATTCTCTCTGACGACCATTCAAATGGAGATAGATATCATTAAGATTCTTTAATCTGCGAAACTGTCGTTTTGCTGGAATCTTGAGATGAAAACCCCTAGCATCAGTCCGAAGTCTTTTACGATAAGAACCTACGAAAGTTCCTAATATTTTCATACTATTAGGCTTCTCACTTATTGAACCATATTGACTTCCAAAGCTTCCTTCAACATTTATTAGTTGAATTGTAGGTTTTTCAAAAATTTGATGTGCTACTAAACCACAATTCATACAAACGATATCAGATTCAGTGCGAATGAGATTTCCACCACATTCTTGACATCGGTGTTTCAAAGTCTTCACCGAGTTTCCAGGATGTAATCCTGTATCTAAATTAAGTACAGAAAGAGAGAATAGAATGAAAATGAAAGAAATCAATATCAAGATAAAGCTAACATAGTGTGATTCTCTTGAAGAGAGAGATATTTAGTGAAAGACATAAATCTAAAATAAAGAACGTAAATAATTCATCAGCTTCTGAAAAAAGGAACCTTCTCACGAAGATTAGATAAAAATAAAAATCAATTAAATGATAAAGCCCAAAAGTAGCCAATTTCACGCCTAATTTCTTTGAGGAATCTAGTTAATGAAAAACCGCGAATACAAATCAAGACGAAATACGAGGAGAAAAAAACCACAGTACTTTGATATGAAAGATGCTATTATATTAGATTTTTACCCCCAAGGAAAATCTTTCAGCCGTAGATCCTCCGAAGATTATAACCCATTGGCAATTACCGTTACAACTGAATGGTTCCAATTTTTTGATGTTATCTTAGTCCCTGGTACCATATTTTCGGTAAATAATCACATTAAACTAACAATTAGGAATAAAAGAATTATAAAATTAAAAGAACTCCAATTTAATCAGCTCTCAAGCTCAGCACTTGAGAATCTTCCTCATGCCATTAAAGAAATTGTGAGAACCGACGAATCGCGCTTTATTTCTTTCTTAAACCAAGCTCATCCTCTTACAACCCAGATGCATCAGCTACAACTATTACCTGGTATTGGCCATAAAAGAATGTGGAAAGTCCTTGAAACAAGAAAAAGTCATCCTTTTACTTCATTCAGCGATTTTACTCAAAGAACTGGGATATCAGACCCAGGAACTATTTTCTTTAATCGTATTCTAATTGAACTTGAAGAGTCTCCTAAATATCGTTTGTTTACAAAAAAAATGAATGATCAAGGTTGAATTTTCTACAATTACTTTCTAGAGGTAATTTAAAGGAATACACGCGAGCTATTATTCAAAATTATGCCATAGCTCCTAAGAAAGCTTTAGGCCAGAATTTTGTAATTAGTAAAAGAGTAATTGAAGCTTTACTCTCAGAAGCTGCCTTGAATCCTCAAGATACAACTGTTGAAATTGGAGGTGGGATAGGTACACTAACCTTCTTTCTTCTTCAAGAGTGCGAAAATGTCATTACATATGAAATAGACCCTATCCTTTCTACAATTATTAAGAAAGAATTAATAGAATATGAAAAGAGGTTAAAGGTTATTTCAGGAGATTTTCTTAATTATAAAATCCCCCCTCATCAGAAAATTGTCTCAAATTTGCCTTATAGAATTTCCTCCCCCTTTATTAAGAAAATTTCGATAGCTCAAAATTACCCTGAAACCATAACTGTTACTTTACAGAACGAATTTGCAAATCATCTTTGTGCAAATCCAGGAGAATCCAGTTATAGCCGAATCTCTGTTTATTCTTCTTTTTTCTATGAGTTTAACAAGATTACCAGTTTTCCTTCTAGTTATTTTTTCCCAAAACCTAAAGTAAATTCAAGTCTTGTCCAAGGAAGACGAAAAAAACCACCCAATGAAGTTAGAGATGACCAATTTGTGATTTTTCTTACCAATTTATTCTGTAGAAAACATAAAAAAGTAAGAAATAATCTCCAAGTTTATGGGAGGTTTCAACCGCATAATATTCGAAGAGTTCTCATGAATGAGCTTGATAAACTCAGTTTCGCTTCTAGACAACCAATTAGCCTGTCTCCAAGTCAGATCCTTGAGCTGTTTCTTCAGTTTAAGGAAATATTAACAAAACTAAATATTCCATAGAGTTTGATTTGCGGTTATGGGATAAAAGGATAAACTAGAGGGAATCCAGCTAAGAAGAAAGGAACAGTTACTAACATGACAATTGTACCTGAAATTAATAAGTTATATTCAAAATCCATTTTTTTATTTATATCAGTCTCTCACCTAGTTGAATAAGAATCATTGTTAAAGAAATCGATCGAACCATCCAAGCAATAAAAATCAATATTGTCCAAAAAATCAGATCTCCTGATTCTAGAAGAAGTTGCCAGACTTGGATATATTGATCCCATTGACTTAGGATAAATAAATCCATTATGATTCACCTAGCTATTATCTATACTATAATCTTCCTTTATTACTTTTAACCTCCTAAATTCTCGATTTTATCATTTTTTGGGTATTTTTCAATATTAAATTCCGATCAAAGCTAAATTCTATTAGCTAGTAATCATTAATTTCAATTTGGGTCAAGTAGGCCATTTTAAATAATATGATATTACTCAAATAGAACACTAGTGAAAATAAGGATCAAAAATAGTTAATGAATCAGAATTATTCAATGCCCTAAGGCATTTAACAAATTTTTTCTTAAAACTTAAAATGGTACTCTATATCATTAACCATCTATATCAAATCGTTGAAACCACAAGAAAATTTGGTATTAAATGGTTCTAAGTGATAAACTAATCTAAATTAAAAGGCAAAATAGATAAACAATTGGCTTAAATCAAAGAAAAGGGGCAAGATTACACTATTATTCAATTTTTTAAACTCTACAAGTCTTGATGGCTCAAAATAAATTGTCAATGTTCTTTCCAGATTCAATTCAGAATTTCAAGTTATCAGAAACCAGGATTAGAAAAAAACATTTAAAGCTAACACGATTGTGGCCAAAATGAACAAAATACCACATAATGAGCTATTCACAAAAAAAAGAAACTGAATCAACATTTTTCTAAATTGGATCTTTTATTAGGTTTTTGAAAAAAGTCATTCAAAGTTAGGTGGTTGTATACTCTTGGAACTGGAGATTGTCGAACAATATGAAAACTATGTTAAGTTCATCATCTCTCACATTACTCCAACTTTCGCTAATACCTTGAGAAGGATGATTATGACAGAAGTTCCTACAATGGCTATCGATGAGGTAATAATTATAGAAAATACAACCCCTTTATATGATGAAATAGTAGCTCACCGCTTAGGGTTAATACCATTAAAAACTGACCTAGAGAGTTATGTTAGGCCTGAACAGTGTACATGTGGAGGGCAGGGGTGTACTTCTTGTGAAGTATCTTTAACATTAGAGAAATCTGGAGATAAAGATGTGGAGATTGTGGTCTCTAGTGATTTATTATCACAGGATCCTAAAATAATTCCAGTATATCCAAATATTCCTATTCTTAAAATGGCAAAAGATCAAAAAATTTTCCTTGAGGCAATTGCCCGACTTGGCCGAGGTTTAGATCATGCAAAATGGCAGCCAGTCTCGACTGTGTCCTATAAATATTACCCGTGTGTTGAATTTAACCTTGATAACTGTACTTATTGTGGTGATTGTGTTCAGGTTTGCCCCCGAGATATCATAAAGATTGAACAAGAAGAAATCATGGCTTTTAATATGATTAACTGCAGTTTATGTAATCAATGTGTTGATATATGCGAATTGGACGCAGTTAGCGTTTCTACATCAGGAACCGAGTTTGTTTTTATGATTGAAGGCACTGGGACTCTTACGATCGATACTGTGTTAGATTCTTCTCTTAAATTATTAAAAGAAAAGACTGAAGAATTTAAAAATCTTGTTGAAGAATTTTAATGGTGGAATACAGATGAAAATCAAAGGAAGAACGGATCCGAACAAAATCACTCTTATCAGAATTCTTAAAAGTGCTGCGGTCAAGAATAATAGCAAGATTTGGGACTCACTTGCAGATGATTTATCTAAATCAAATAGAAATCGGACTGTGGTGAATCTATCTCACTTAAATAGAATTTCGTCACCTGAGGATGTTATAGTGGTTCCTGGAAAAGTTCTAGGTGGAGGATCATTGAATCATAGTTTAGAAATTGCAGCTGAATCCTTTTCGGTTGAGGCTCAAGAAAAAATCCGTAAAGTTGGCGGTAAAATTTTTACTTTTAAAGAATTAATAGAACGAAATCCAAAAGGGTCTAAGATTCGAATTATCAAATAATTATCTAAGGAGAGACAAAGAGTTGCGGGATTATCTTTCTGATTATACTTCAATAATTAGTGCTGAGAATTCTATAATAGGTCGTTTGGCGAGTATTGTAGCAAAAAGGTTATTAAATGGCGAAAAAATCATTATCGTTAATGCTGATAAAGGATTGATTTCAGGAAAACAAGACTTTATAGCTACAAAATATTCTCATAGATATCGAATAAAAACAAAGTCAAATCCATTGAAAGGTCCTTTCTATCCCAGAAAACCTGAACAGATTCTAAAACGAACAATCCGTGGTATGCTTCCATATCGTACAAGCCGTGGAAAGGAGGCATATCATCGTTTAATTGTTTTTAAAGATCTTCCCGAAACCTTGAGGGAAAGAGAAATTGAGGAAATAAGTGAAGCCCAAAAAATCAACCCAAAATCCTCATATCTTTTTCTCAGTGAATTACATTCAAAGATTTGAAGGAATAGATTATGAAGAGTATTCTGAGAAGTGGAAAACGGCGTACAGCTATTGCACGCGCCATAATTAAAGGAGGAACAGGGAAAATTCTAATTAACGGGAAACCCTTAGAGATCATCGAACCTGAAATCGTACGGATGAAACTGCAAGAACCATTCTATTTCGTTGATGAAAAAACCAAGAATAGCACAGATATCAAAGTAAAAGTAAAAGGGGGGGGTTACATGGGACAAGCTGATGCTGCGCGAACGGCTATTGCGAGAGCTCTCTTAGCGTGGGTAGACTCTGAACAGCTTCGCGCTAAATTTTCTGAATATGATCGTCATATGATAGTAGGAGATCCCCGTCGTCGTGAACCTAAGCATTTTGGTGGACCTGGAGCTCGAGCAAAATACACCAAAAGCTATCGGTAATCCAGAAGACTTATTTAAGATAGAGCGAGAATAAGTAACTGCCTATTTTCACTCTGAAAAGGGCCCATGGCTTAGCCTGGTTAAAGCGCTCGGCGTTCTGAAGTGTTCTCGTCAGAACGGGCGATGCTGATAACCGAGAGATCCCCGGTTCAAATCCGGGTGGGCCCATATAACTCTATCCATAAAATGGATAGTTTTTCAACTATTTCTGCCTTATTTTTGTATTACATGCCCTCAGCTTTAGTTTTCTATTCTTAATCAAGGGAAAAATGTATTTACTGAATTAATTCATATTAAATTGCGTCTGATTGTTGTCAAACTATAGAAAATCATCGTTATATTCCTTGCAGCTGTCTAATAGGGGAGAAATAGCTTTTATTCCAATGATCAAAAAGTATATGATTTTTCATAAATCCAGTCATGTTTTTCTACCATTTCATCCCTTGCTTGCATACGATAATTTTCTTGATTGCTTGCATTTGATCTCTTACAATTGGAATTTGATTTAATGAGCATGTGAATTAATGAAATAAGAGTCTGATACGAGATTTCAGACTTAGTAGATTTGTTCATGTGAGCTAGAACGCAAACAAGTTGGTAGAATGAAAGATGGCGATTTAATTCAGTTACTAATTGAAGTTTTTCAGCTTCATTCTCGTTCATCGTAATATTCTCTAATAATATAGAGAAATTTTCAGTTCTTAACAGCTTAATACAAAAATTAGCTCTTCTATGACACCTTTTACTTTTCTCTTCTAATAATAGAGAAGGATCTTTTGGAATATTACATAATTCAATACAAATTTGGTTTATTCTAGATTTGCAATTACTATTTTCTATTATCAGGGGAGTCTCATTTGACTTTATCAGATTTTCACGGTCAATATAGGATGAAAAGACCTTTTTTCCAGTAGTAATTCTTTTCACATCAGATAGTAACTGGGAAGTCTTCTTTTCTTCAATTATTTGGGTATTATTGGAAAGAAGGGAGGCTAGTCCAATTTTAAATTTGTTTAAACCAGTATTCAAATCCATCTTTGGAAATTTATCTATTTGATATCTCAATCTTGCCCTTTGAAGGTCTTGAGCATCTAAAAATTTAGATTCTTCTGGATTATCCTCTATAAATGTAATTTCATCAATACATTTAAAGAGTGATGATTTCTTATGACAAATGAGAAAATATAATTGAATGGAGTATATTATTCTGCCATTTTCTTGAATTTTATCTTTATTTGAAAGGTTACAGGTTAGAATCATATTTGAGAAAGAAAAGGAAATTGTATCTTCAACAATTTTAGTTTGCGGTATAATCAATTTTGAATTATATTTTAATAAAAATTTTTTGTTAATTCTAAGAAGTGAATAATCTCCTATTAATTGAGCAATCATATCATCTTGAACAAGTTTTATACCAGGTAAAACATTTTCCAATATCGGTTTTGATTTATTCATTCGATCTAATAATTCTTCATACGATTTTGAAAACAAAAACACTCTTAAACATAGTTTTTCTTTGTCTAGTTCTAAAGAAAAGATTTCTAAATGTCTAAGTTGTTCTAATTCATTTATCTGAACTTTTTCCAGAGAAAATGTCTCAAAAATGGCTATCCATACTTGATAATTCTGGATAAAAATTATTCCCTCTTCTTTTTCCTTAATCCTCATCAGATAACTATCTTGGAATATCGACTGATAAATCTCATCAACAAAAATGTAAATTAAAAATAGAATTGGTAGGTATCGTATAAAACTCATTAGTGTGTTTAAAAAAGATTGGGGCATTAATACCCGACTATATAGTTCAAGTAGTATAAAGAGCATGAAAATTGAAATCGTGGAGACAAAAACTTTAAATCGATTCCTAAAAACCTTTCGACCCACGATCTCCAGCTCATAAAATTGTGGATTTCCTTTTTTTAATCATTCGAATAATGATAATACCGCTAATAATTGCAAAGGAAAAAATTACCGACGAAATTATTTGCGGATTTAAAATCTCAGAGAAAGGTTGGTATGAATTAACGAATTTTTTGGTATCAATGTAATCTGAAGATACTTCATTTTCCGCTAAATCGATCACATTAATCTTAATATATTGAGAATCAATATTTCTCATTGAGATTTCAAAAATATAAAAACCTGATGTTGAAAAAGTGGCAGCAAATGTCTTTTTTTCAGCTACAACAGAAATATTCTTTATACCTGAAGCTTTTTCAGGTTCAAAAGCAAAAGAATATATCCTGATTTGATTACCTCGAGATTCAACAGAATAATCTAATAATGGTGCAAATGGATCAGTTATTGTGAAATTCTGTATTGAACTAATTTTTTTAAGATTGGAAAAATATTTCACTATTAATTGAACAGAAATAGAGCTATTCCAACTTTGAGGGGGTATATTTGCCGTTATTATCGCTGAATTATTAGAAAAAGCCATTAAACTAGTATTATAGCATATAAACCATCCAGAATTTTGGATTGTATATTGTACTGTGTAAGAAAAATTCACTGGAAAACGAACTTTCCAGCAACCTGTAATGCTTTCGTTGTAAGCGTAGGAGACCTTGAACGGTTTCCATATTTCAATCTCCATTTCTTGTAAATTTCCTACCAAAAAATAATTAATCTCTATTCCACTAATAATGTTAAGTTGTGAAATAGATATAATAAAGCTGTCCGAGGTTATGGGAAATACGTTTGTAATATCTCTTTCTAATGAATCAAGAAGGGAAATATTCATGAATGGAAAGCCTAGAAAGCTTAAATCTAGGCTAACTGAATAATTATTTATCGTAATATCGGAGAATAAAGTAATTTTAATTCTAAATTTCTCTGAAATCTCTTCTAGAGCTGAATGAATTGTTGGACAAGGTAATTCAAGAACTAAAGTGTCATTTGAGGTCTGATTCGCCTCAATACTCCAAATTAAATATTGTTCTTGAATTTGAGTTCCAATAACAAAATTATCCCTTAAAATAAAGGCTGATATTAAGTTTCGACTAAATGATCCAATTGGAATATACCAACTTGAATTACTAGTTGAATAATCAACAGAATAGTAGATAAAGAACGTTTTATTCGCTTTTGCTTGCGTTCTAAATAATTCATTTATATTAGCTCTCTCTCCAGTGCTTGGAGCTGTTTCATTTGAGATAGAAAACACCATTGATTGATATTTACAAATTTGATCTTTCACTAATCCAATCAAACTAATATAAAGAGAATTTTCAAGGACTGAATAGTTAGCATCGAGAAAGATATCTGCATATCCTTCCAAATTCGTTGTATACTCAGCTACAATTGTATCATTGATTAAAAGCCGAATTTTAAGATCTGAAAAGGTAATAAGAATTCCTTTATCTTTTGGTTGAAGATATGAATATATTCTGAAGTTAATGCTTTCATTTCTTACTACTTGGGTCTGTAAATTTTCAAAAGTCCAAAAGATAGAAACTGGCCTAATAGTTAGGTTTAGAGTTTCTGTTGCAAAGAATTCCCCCTCATCTGACGCAAAGACTTCTAGACTATAATTTCCAGGTTCCCAAATAATTCGAGTCGAATTTAGGATGAAATCATCGCTAGATGATCGTGTAAAGAAGAGACAGTCATCTTTATTAATTAAAAAAACAAATGTGCTATTTGTTGCATATTTCTCTCCGCTCTTATGAAGACTAAGATTTACTTGCAGCGGCTCATATTGATATATTTCTACAGATTGTGAGGATTGAAATAAAATCTTTGATTGATCTCCTGCATCTTGATGAATATAAACAAGCTGTTCATAAACACCATACTGCCACTTATTTGACCAGTTAAGGGTTAATTGTAAGAATCCAAAAGGAAATTGGTCATTAATTTCTATTGCTGAAAATAAGAATGTAGAATTAATCATTGGCAAAGTTGTTTGATGATAAATAAAGGAATTATTGTGAAGAAAAAGGTTGATATTACCAGGTAAAGGATAGAGCAAGTCTCCTTTAATCTGGATAATTTCGTACTTATTTATATCTACCGGGGCAACTATATTAGTAAAATAATTTGGTCCCCACGCTTCCAGTGTAATACAATCAATACCCAAGTTGTCTATATGATATCGGTTTCCAATAATATAATCATTTATACTTATTGTTTCATTATGAAAATCAATGCTTTTACTCTGATTTATTACAATAAGATTGGACCAGTCTGAAGGAAGTAATACATGAATAGTACTAAAAGATGCATTTTCAATAAGATCAGATCTAGTCAGACTTAAATGAATTTTTACATGAGTGTCATTCCAACTTTCAGCAGTATGATAACTCCCAACCTCTTTTATACGAATAAAACTTACATTTAAATATGTTTGTAAGTTATCGTCCCAAGATGAATTTTCATATGCGATAAATGTGATATTTCCCATTGTTGAATTAAAGTTAAGTGTACCTGTATCTGTTGATATGTTTAAACCTTCAAGTGAGTAGATGATTGGTATATTAGACTTTAAAATTGACGAATATTTGATATTATCGATATCTAAAGTTACACGATAGCTTGGTAAAAAAGTAAACATGTAACAAAAGAGAGTTTTTAGTTCTGAAAATTTATGATATTCACTAGGAGAGAAATAGGTTTCAATTAATCGTGAAATATTGTAGGAGACAAATCGCCAATCTAAAGGAGCCGATTCATTACACAAAATATATAGTGAATCTGATCCAACCGGTTTCGTTACGTTCTCCTCAAGCAATTCTCCAAGATTACTACCAAAATCTGACAGAATGAAGTTTATTGAACCATTATTGAAGCGAAACTCTAAAGCTAATGTGTGTGGTGAATTTATTAACTCAGGTGAAAATAATGAAAGCTGAAAGTCAAAGGAAATCATTGTAGAGAAATTTGATGGAGACGGATTAGAAGATACATTGAACTTAGTATTAGTTATTCCCGAAGCAGGAGTTTGGTTATTCTCTGTGAAATTTAATCGAAAAAAGGAATTATTATTCAAAAGGATTGTAGATGAATTTACAGTTCCATAATCTGGCTCTATATTGGTTTTCCAATCATTTTTACTATCTTCAGCATTAGACATGATGAGAAAAGATGAATTTATAATTTTTGACTCAAGAGAAACATTTGTTTCTGATGTTGTGATCATTTGTTTTGATTGGGTCGTTTTTAAGCGATATTGAACCCCTTGCTCCACTTCATATTGGATAGGTTTGCTACTAGAAGTAAGATTGTTAAGGCTCAGAAAGGTTGGTTTCTTATTAATTGATTGATTAAATGGTCTATCTTCCGAGAAGCTAGTTGGATTAGAATCCAGTTGGTTGAAACTGGGTTCTAAATTGCTTAAATAATGTGGGTTATAAAAGTAAGAAATAATAACAAGAAAAAGGATGATTAATCCTCTAGGTAGTCTTAGAACTGATTTTATATGTATTATTCGCATTTTTCTACCCCTAATCTAAAGAATCTCCTGGATAAACCTCCACAATAAATTTTACAAGAACTTAAAAAAGTCCCCAAAAAATATGGGAAAGTCTGGTTGAAAAACTTAACAACATCAAAATGCGTATTTATCTATCAAATTCACAAAGTGGGACTTCGCTAATTCTAATAGATATTTCCTAAGAAGCTTTTAACAGCAACATAAAGGATCAGAAACAGTAAAAACCTTGATATTCCTAAAATCTCTCTCCAAGGCATTTCACTGAGATTCCTAAATCGTTGAATACTTATTCTCCTAATAGGTAAAAAACTCATAACTAATGCTATTAATAAATAGATCAAGTCAAAATTAGGCCTCTTTTGGATTACATAAGGTTCAGTAAATGTATGATCTAACATCGCAACAACATAAAGAAAATAAGAACTTGCTCCAGCAATAATGGCTAAGGAAATTAACGCTAGAAATTGAATGATATTGGATTGAAAATCTGCAGCTTTCCGTCGGGAAATTCCTTTGTTCATTAGCTCATTAGTCTTCCGTAATTCATTGGTAATTGCCAGTAAATTTTTTCCAGCTATTTGTGTGTCAACCATTTCAAATCTTTTTGCAAGGTAAATGAGATGTAGAATTCTTTTTGAAAAAATTTCTTCTAAGAAAAGAATTTCAGAGCCAGTGTTTTGGGTTATACCCAATTTAAATTGAGCGAGATTCCTTGAATTAGATAAGTAACCAATTTTATTCAAATTGTCTCCTATTATATATAACGAATCATTTAAGCTTTTTTCAAATTTTTTCCCTCTCAATAGATTTTCTGACAGAATTACCAAAAAATCTAAGGATTTTTTGTCATAAGATAGAATTAATTGATTCCTACCTGAAAAAGATGTTAAATGTTCATCTGGATGAAATATAAACGATCCAATCATCATACCCAAGGTAATAACCAATCCAAAAACGAAATTCATATTTCCAGAAATTAATAAGAAACATAGAATTACAGGTGGACTTAGATATACTAATCCTGAAGATAAGGAGGCCCATAAATCAATTTTTTCGGTTTCTTCCACAATTTGTTCAGAAATACGATTTAATATACTATTCTTTGATAACAAAGCTAGATTTTTACTTATTTCCCAGATTTCTAGAATATGAAGAAAAGTAGATTGAATATCACCGCTAATTCCTGTTTTTAATTTCTTCTTAAGGCAATACTCAAGAGAGAATCCAAAATGTGTTAAAACAAGTGCTTCCTTAAATAATTTAGAAAAAACTGGATAGTCACTTAAAATAATAAATTTTGTAGCCTCTTTTAAGGAATGAGATGTATCTAAAATTACCAATAACTCATTTACAACAAAATAACCTATGGTTTCAACTGTAGTATTATACTGCTTGAATTGAAGCAGAATAAGATAATGAACTAAACGTAAGAAACCTATTACTAAAAGAAATTCAATTATAATAACTCCAATAGAAATAGATTTCTGAAAAATTAGCTGAAATCCAATTGAAATAGAGGAAAGGATAAGTAATGCTGTTAAAGTCCAAAATATTTGTTCTTTTCTTATTCTAAACCTTTTAATAAAATATTCTTCAAAATCGTAATGATTAAAGAATTCATAGTCTCCAAATAGAATGCTTTGAAAATATTTTGTGAGGAGAATGTTTTTAATAGACATTGGCTTTTTCCACAATATCTATAATGAAGTCAAAGTTAATCTAACATATTTATGCTTTTAATTTGACTTTCTAACAAGTTTTCGGAAAGTTTCCTTATAAAAACCAAAATTTCTTAATTTTTACAAGTCAGCTTAATCATAAAGTGGAAATTTTACTAGTATTTGCACATAATTATGAAATTAAATCGTCTCTACAGTTCAAAAAGGAAAGTTGGGTTATTTTATTTCCGATTGATTATTGATCATGGTAATTACTTTGGACGCCCTTCAAACGCAAAAAACTGTCATTCAAACTAATTGTCCAGCTTGCGGAAAAACAGAGTCAATAATTCTGACTGAGTCCGAGTTAAAAGTTGCCAAGGAACAACACTCCCTTCTGACTAGAGCAATCTCTCATGCCAAGGAAGGACATGTTCTAACACTTTATATCGATGGAGAAGGTATAGTACGACGGAAATATTGCTTTGAAATCGCTGAAAATAATAGAATTAAGTTCAGGGGCTCTTTTTCCAAAGACTTGAAATCCATTTTC
This sequence comes from Candidatus Hodarchaeota archaeon, assembly GCA_048887065.1. GTDB lineage: Archaea > Asgardarchaeota > Heimdallarchaeia > Hodarchaeales > Hodarchaeaceae > Hodarchaeum. The sequence continues at coordinate 34,871 of JBHLKC010000005.1, read as the reverse complement.
AAACAAATGATACATAATTCAATGGAACACGAATGAATTCAAGATATTGTATGTTCTTGGTGAGCTTATGGATCAATCTCTTCACTTTCGTTATCAGTCGAATCAGAAAGAAGAGTTTGTTGTTGACTCTTATTCTTATCATTGCTATATTGCGACTTTAATACAAAAATCTAAAGATGAAATGATTGAATACCGTGTTAAATATAATCCTTTCACGTACAGTAATCTAAAAAATTTCCATCAATATGAAAAAGAAGTTCGATCTCTCCTAGAAGATTTTGTATTGCAACAAAAAGATTTCTGCACATTTAGTCAGCTTTATAGCTATCTAACGAAGGTTATTAATAACCAATCTACATTTCCAAAACATTTTTTAATTCCAGTCTTTTTTCGTGCTTTAAATCTCGAAAAAATCGGCCCATTACTAATTGACGAACAAATTGATGAAGTATATTTAGATTCATCAAAAAAAAATCTCTATATTGACCATTTTCGGCATGGTAGATGTTCCACTACTATCAAACTTTCAAAGAGTGAAGTAGAGTCATTTGTACATCGTGTAGCGTTAGAAAATGATTTCTCCTTAAATCGAAGTAATCCTACAATGAAATCAGATTTTGTTTCCCCTCTGTTTCATACACGAGTAACAGTAGATATTCCTCCTCTTATTATCGAGGATATTCATGTTGACATACGAAAATTTCATACTAACAAATTAAGTCTTCCAGATTTGGTTGAAATTGGAAGTATTACCTTAGCTCAAGCCAAATTTTTAGTTTTTTTAATTCAGAATCAAACATCAATATCCATTATTGGGCCTCCGAATTCTGGAAAAACTACATTACAGAATGCTCTAATTGAATATATCCCCTCCCATTTTCGTCTTTTATCGGTAGAAGATGTTCTTGAAATTGCTGACACAAGAAAAGGAAATATAGTCAGGTTTCGTCTTGGTTATGATCCACATGATAGTGTTATCTTCTCAAAATCATTAGAAGTCCAAAAAATATTACACAGAAGCCCAGATTTTATAAATTTAGGAGAATTATCTTTAAAGGGCCATTTTAAGGCCTTTTTAAATGTTTTATCAGTAGGAATTCCCTCTATTCAAACAATACATGGAAGAAATCCTGAATTTCTTTTTGGCCGCTTAAGAGACATATATAATATTCCTCTCGAACTTCTAAAAACTTCTTTACCTCATATTTTTATCGAATTAAACGTTTCTTGGGTTCAAAATAAGAAAAAGCGTACAATCTTTCGTATAGCTGAATTGACAGACAAAGGGAGTATTTCAACGCTGTCTAATGATGTTATTGAGACAATTCTCTCTTTTCCAAATAAAAATTTAGAAATATTCACTTTAAATCACCTTTCAAAACGAAATCAAATTGCTCTCAAAGCATTGCTAGAAAAGATAGTTGAGATTTCTCTCTAAATGGAATGATTCGAAGAGTACGTAAAATCAGATTGTCAAGGAGGAAAATTATCGTTAAAATTTTTATCAAGATTTTGGGTGTTTATAATATCTTAGTTCTTTATAGATTTAGAGCTGTACTTCTATAATTATAGGGATAAGCTTGATTTCTGTTAATCAGGTCACACTGGCCCTTGAAATAATTGAAATTTTTCTTCCAGAAAGTTCAGATGAATTATATGGGCTTTCAACAAAATTTATTGAATTTTTTTCAATGGTTTTAGCAATATTGCCAATTATCGCAACCATTACAACACCATTACAACAAATATTTCACTTATCTGGGGTGGAATCATTTATCTTTTAGATTTTAAAGAAGAAAATGGAAAAATAATAGTAATTCGGTCTTTCATAGTATTAATGCTACTGATTATTCTATTCAATCCCCAACCTAAAGAGTCTTCAACAGTTCTAGGGTCACTAGAAACTTTTAACTATTTAACTACTTATCTTACTTCGTTTCTCCTTTTTATTTTCGCTTCACTATCATTAATCATTTTCATTGGAAATTTGGGACTCTATCTTATTGCTTCCAATCGAAAGCGAATTTATACCATTAAGAAAAGCTGTTTATGTCTATTCTGTGTATTATTGCCTCTAAGTTTTCAGTTTCCCAATATGCCTATTTGGTGAGTGATCTTTTGCAGAATGATCCAATAACACAAATAATAGTAATTTTACTTGAAATTCTTATTTCTATACCATTTGGTGCCTTCTTAATAGTCCTCGGTTCAATCATTTGTCCACCGACAGGTAATCGGCTAGGAAAATATTGTATCCTAACTGGGCTTATGATTTTCACAATTAATACTCTTGTTATCAAGTAAAAAAATATTTTTTATTTCTTTGAATTATTATGAATCTTGAAGGATAATATTTAATTTTGACCATAACGGATAAGTTCTAGCCACTTTGTTTATCTCTTCTAAGATTGATATATCATCTGTTTCAAACTTTCTATGAAATGAAGAATCTAAGGGAGCCTGCTTAAAAAGTTGGGACCGTTTATTTTCCAAACAATTCGGTAATAAACCAAGAAGACTAGCAAGTGTAATTTTTTTATTAGAAATTCCATGATTTTTACACAACTCTTTCCATTTTGAATCACGTAATAAATGATGATCTACAATAGCAGGACTTACTTCTAATGCTCGAACTAATCGTTGAAAAGCCTGTTCTATTTTTTCAATAGTCTGATGTGGGTGATAGGTTGAGGGTCCATCGATAATAACCAAGTCAACTGGATTTTCTATAATAAATCTTAAAGCGATATCCGACCCTGGTCCAGAAATATCCGATGTGATTAAGACACTCTCGAATGAGTCTGCTATAAGAACTGAGATTACCCATCCCTGTTTTGTGCCCACATTTCCATGAGGCAGAGGTTTTGAAAACGTCACTCGAGTTTGACCAAATACAAACGTATTTCCATCAGCTACAAATAACTGTACTCTTTTACGATTCCATAACCATGTAGCCCTTTTTTTCTGATTATAGTTAATGTTTCTTCTCAGATCTTTCGCTAAAATTAATTTATTTGGATGAGAATAAAGTCTATTCGCAATATCATGATTTGTAAATTCATAAGGCCTTTTTTTTCTTAAAGAATAATGATCTGCATGGTAGTGTGTTTGGATAATAATATTAGCTTTCTCCCAAAATTTCATGATGAAATGGCGTGAGAGAAAAGCTGACGCTAATTCAAGAAGATGTGGAGGGTATCCATTCCGAAAAGGACCTAGAGAGACCGACGGATCAATAATAATTTTTTGATCTTCAGATTCAACATATAATGATAATCCCCGAGTTCCTAGAGACTCTGAAGCTAGCGGAACTATTTTCAAGAGATTATCACCACTTCATTTCGATAACTCAAAATAATTAATTCTAAGGTTTTTTTGCTATTCATTCTTAGCTTTCCTTATTAATACATAAAGAGATAAGATAGGTATTAAAGACGTTTATACCAGAAAAATCTAGTGAATGTCGTGTGAATCAAGTCCTCTTAATTCAATAACCTTAATACTGTAATTCCACCTTGGATATTTGGATTTCAAATAAATTCATTAATTGAATGTTAAAATGAGATAAAATTTCATTTTGAATTTTACGTAGATACATACTAATCAAATATCCAGTTAATAAAAATCAAATTACTTCCTAATTGTATGATAAATCACATTCTCCGTAATTCTAGCTCAGCTTGAAGGAAGATGTTCTTTAGATTAGCACCATCAAAATACATAAACATTTTTGTGTTTCGCACTAATTAAGTAATTCTCATATTCTTCCCTCTTTCCTGCGCTTAAAATCTATTTAATGTTTTCTAATTAATTTAATTTGCTCTAGCTGTAAATTTTATTGAGAGAAAAGCTGATGTGGACACCTGAGCTAAAAAAAATTCGTCAAATTCAATTTGGAATTCTTTCACCTGATGAAATTCGGAGGATGGCGGTCACAAAAATTATTACTGCGGACACATATAACGAAGATGGAACCCCCATAGAAGGTGGCCTTATAGATCGACGTTTGGGTACAATTGAACCTGGTCAAAGGTGTAGAACATGCGGAAACCAAGTTGGTGATTGTCCAGGACATTTTGGCATGATAGAGTTAGCAAGACCAGTTGTTCATGTTGGATATGCAAAATCCATTATCTACAAGCTACTTCGTTCAACATGTAGGGCCTGTTCGCGGATCTTATTAGACTCTTTAACAATAAAAAAGTATCAAAAATTACTGGATAAAGCTGCTGAAGAGGACGACATAAAAACTGCTACTGATTTAATCAAAGAAATAGTAAAAGAGGCTAGAAAAAAATCTGAATGTGCTCATTGTGAACAACCTCAATATAAAATTAAGTATGAGAAACCAACTAGTTTTTATGAAGAAACCCCAGAAGGATCAGTGCGTATCACACCATCTGAGATACAAAAGCGTTTTGAAGGAATTCCAACTCAAGATTTAAGGTTATTAGGTATTGATGCTAATCACTCTCGCCCTGAATGGATGATACTATCTGTTTTACCTGTACCACCTGTTTCTGTGCGTGCCTCTATAACTTTGGAATCGGGTGTACGTAGCGAAGATGATCTAACACATAAGTTAGTGGATATTATACGAATTAATCAGAGATTAAGAGAGAATATCGAAGCAGGAGCTCCGCAACTTATAGTTGAGGATTTATGGGAACTTTTACAATATCATGTTACAACATTCATGGATAATGAAGTTGCTGGAATTCCTCCTGCAAGGCATCGTTCGGGTCGTGCTTTGAGAACATTGACACAGCGATTAAGGGGTAAGGAAGGGCGCTTCCGAGGAAATTTATCTGGAAAAAGAGTAGATTTTTCAGCCCGAACTGTAGTCTCTCCCGATCCAAATATCTCTATAAATGAGGTAGGTGTTCCAGAGCAAATTGCTAAAATTCTCACTGTACCAGAGAGAGTAACAGAATGGAATATTGAGGAAATGAAAGAACTAGTTATGAATGGGCCTAATCCAGAAATAGATAAAGAAACTGGAGTTTCTAAAACTGGTTCTAATTATATTATTCGACCTGATGGCAAAAGAATAGATTTAAGGTTTGTTGGGGATCTTAATAACACTGCTGAGGTAATTGATCAAGGATTTATTGTTGAACGTCATCTTAGAGACGGTGATATGGTTCTTTTTAACAGGCAACCATCTCTTCATCGTATGTCTATCATGGCTCATGAAGTTCGTGTTATGCCTTATAAGACATTTCGTCTACATTTATGTGTATGTACCCCCTATAATGCTGATTTTGATGGCGATGAAATGAACCTTCACGTACCTCAAAGTGAAGAAGCTCGTGCGGAAACACGTGTGTTAATGAGAGTTCAAGAACAGATACTTTCTCCTAGATATGGTGGTCCTATCATTGGTGCACTTCACGATTATGTATCTGCTGCATTCTTACTCACACGAAAGAAAACTTTAATTTCAAAGGAGGATGTCTGGCAGCTATTACTTGCAGGGAACTATGAAGGAGAACTTCCACCACCCGCAATTGTACACCCAGTTGAATTATGGACTGGTAAGCAAGTTTTCAGTTTATTATTACCTCCTGATGTGAATGTTACAACCAAAGCGCGAACTTGCAGAAAAAATGACGTATGTAAAGGAGAACTTTGTGAAAATGATAGTTATGTATACATCCGCTCAGGAAATCTGCTTTCAGGTGTTATTGACAGACGAGCTATAGGGGCGGATGAATCTGAAAGCGTCTTACATGTAGTAGTGAAAGATCACGGGAGTGACAGGGCTAGAGAGTTCTTGGATTCATTAACGCAGATGTTATTAGAATTTCTCTCACATGAAGGATTTAGCTTAGGTTTTTCAAATATTAATATGCCTGAAGAAGGTAAAAAAAGGATTCAAGTTTTAATTGCTGAAAAAGAAAAAGCTGCAAATGATATGATTGAAGCTTACAGAAGAGGGGAGCTTGAACCCCTACCTGGCAAGTCTCTTGAAGAAACTCTAGAAATGCGAATAATGAGCGTTTTAGCTAAAGCCAGAGACAGTGCAGGCAGCGTCGCGAATGATTATATGGGAATATCAAATTCAGCTGTTGTCATGGCTTCAACTGGTGCAAAAGGAACTCAACTTAACATTGCTCAAATGGCTGCATGCGTTGGACAACAATCTATTCGTGGGGAGAGAATTTTGAGAGGATATAGAAAAAGATCTTTGCCCCATTTCCAGAAGAATGATATTGGGCCAGTTGCTAGGGGGTTTGTGCGAGCTAATTATCGTACAGGTTTATCTCCTACAGAGTTCTTTTTTCATGCACAAGGAGGACGTGAAGGATTAGTAGACACTGCTGTTAGGACTTCAACTAGTGGATATCTTCAACGAAGGTTAGTTAATGCTCTACAGGATCTACATGTCAATTATGATATCATTGTTCGTACAACTGAAGGAGATGTTGTTCAGCTAAAATATGGAGAGGATGGCGTAGATCCCATGAAATCATATCATGGTAGACCCGTAGATATTGATACAATAATTGAGGAAGTAATTTCTACAGAAGAAGATTGAGGGGTAAAAGTAATGTCAAAACTATCTAAAGATAAACTCTACGCTCTAATTAACGAAAATGAAGATCGGTTCCCCAAAAGCATTCGAACAGATATATTTCGTAAATTGTCTGATATTCCAAGTTTGAACGAGAAAACTGTTAGAAATATACTTGATTCTGTTGAAGATGCATATCTACGGTCTTTAGTTGAACCAGGAGAAGCTATTGGAACAGTAGCAGCCCAATCAATTGGAGAACCAGGAACTCAAATGACTCTGAAAACCTTTCATTATGCAGGTGTCGCAGAATTAAATGTTACATTAGGTTTACCTCGATTAATCGAAATCTTAGACGCACGTAAAAATCCCGCCTCTCCCTTTATGACAGTCTATTTAGAAGAACCATTTTCCAAGGATAAAGAAAAAGCTCAAGAAGTTCAACGAATGATTGAATTATCCACAGTTGAGTCAATAAGTGATGATATAACAGTAGATCTCGCATTAATGCAAATTAAGATTACTCTGAATAAAATACTAATGAAGGATAAAGGCGTAACACCAGATCTTATTACAGATAAAATTACGAAGTTAAAAAAGGGAAATGTTCAATACAACGATGATGAAATTGTTATTGATTCAAAAGATCTTACCATCGACGACATTTACAAGCTCAATGAAAAAATCAGGGATCTTAAATTGAAAGGAGTAAAGGGGATTACACGAGTAATAATGTCTAAAGATCAGGAGCTTGATGAATGGGTTCTATTTACTGCTGGTAGTAATCTTCCTGACGTTTTAAGTATACCAGGAGTAGATCCAACGAGGATAAAAACAAATCATATTCAAGAGATTCGGGATACTCTTGGAATTGAAGCCACAAGACAAGCTATCATTGATGAAGCTACTGCTGTACTCCAAGAACAAGGTTTAGATGTTGATATTCGCCATATAATGCTTGTCTCAGACATAATGACTCAAGATGGTAATCTTCGACAGATAGGTCGCCACGGGATTAGTGGAGAAAAGGAAAGTGTACTTGCACGTGCTTCCTTTGAGGTGACTGTAAAACACCTATTGAACTCAGCTGCCCGAGGAGAGCGTGATAGACTTCGGGGAATAACCGAAAATGTTATTATAGGCCAAATAATACCTCTTGGAACAGGTACTGTAGATCTTATCATGTGGCCTGGCTATCAACGCATTTCTAAGAATGAGGAGGACGAATAATTATGAAACAGGATATAGAAAAAGCAATCAGTATGGCTATGAGTACAGGAAAAGTAAAATTAGGATATGATGCTGTCCTTAAGAGTATTTTAAGTGGAAAAATAAAGGCCGCTGTTATTTCTAATAATTTATCAATAAACTCAAAAGATATCTTATTGCAGAATTGTAAACTCTCTGAAGTTCCTATCATTGAATATGAGAAAAGTGGAACCGAGCTTGGAGCAATTTGTGGAAGACCCCACAAAGTTTCAACAATTGGAATCATAGACCCAGGAAATTCTAAAATTCTGGAATATCTCAAATAGGATGTTTTCGCTTGTCAAATATTCGAATGAACCAAGAAGAACTTCGTTTTATTTCAATTCTCGAGGGCCTCACAGGTGCACTTGCAGTTGATTGTATTTGGGATAAATCTGAAAGCCGCGTGATATTTGTAGTTCGTCGACATGATACTGGAAAAGTCATTGGTCGGGGTGGAACCACTATTAGAAGACTTCGAGATCATTTCCAAAAGCAAATAGATATTGTTGTTTATTCTGAGCAATTGGAAGAGTTTGCTTCAAATACACTTGCTCCTGCTAAGACACAAAACGTTGAGTTACATGAAGAAAAAGGGAAGAAAACAGTGATTATAACAGTAATTCCTAAAGAAAAGGGTAAAGCAATTGGAAAAAATGGAAGAAATATTCAAAAATCAAGAATATTAATGAAACGTCACTTTGGGGTCAATAACGTGGTTATTCAATGCCCCACATAAGAAAAAAACTTATTCTGCCAAACAAAACTCTTCTTATATGAAACAAGTATGGAGACCTGAGACTTCTAATAATCTTTCAGAAGAAAACTAATCTAGCGATCACAAAATTTCACAATCTATTTCAGTTAGGTGAAGAAATATGACTGGATTAAAATCCCCACGAGGAGAATTCGCTGCTAATAAATTAATCCGTAAAAGAAAGAAATTCCGCTGGAAAAACACAACATATAAGCGAAAAACTCTTCGATTAAAAGAGAAATTCGATCCATTAGAAGGAGCGCCCCAGGCGAGGGGTATTGTTATCGAAAAGGTTGGTATTGAATCCAAACAGCCCAACTCTGCAATTAGAAAATGTGTACGAGTGCAATTAATAAAAAATGGAAAGCAAGTAACAGCTTTCGTTCCTGGGGACGGAGGACTTCTTTTCATTGATGAACATGATGAAATTACTATAGAAGGGATCGGTGGAGCTAAGGGAGGTGCAATTGGCGACTTACCTGGCGTTAGATATAAAATAGTACATGTAAATGGTGTTAGTTTGACTTCAATGCTCTCTGGGAAAAAGGAAAAACCAATGCGATAAACAGATCACTTGATTCTTTTATCATGTTTTCCATAAATTAAAACCTTCATGTTTAAAAAAATATTAAGGGAATTGGTACGAATAAATGCCTTCCCACATTAATCCATCTACTTACAACCTCATTTTTCCGAAAAAAATTATTTGGACATCCAATCAGCTTGAACTATACAAGAAAATTATTTTATTTGTCAATAAACTTGATAATTTTCAATCACCAAAGGTAGGTTTAGAGCAATACTCATTACCTAGTGATATGATTGCACTGATCCTTATTTTAGCAGCTAAAGATTTGAAAGGAAAAAATGTTGTGGATATTGGGTGTGGAACTGGAAGATTAACTCTACCAATCCAAAAATTTTTTTCAAATCGGATTATGGGAGTGGATGTAGATCCTGATGCCATAGAAAGTCTTTTTCATTTACAGACTCAACACAATCTAACGGTGGATCTGTTAATATCTTCTGTGGAATTTTTAGAGACCTTTAATTGGGGGAGGAAGTTTCAGACAACATTCATGAATCCCCCTTTCGGAACAAAAAGACGAAAAATAGATTCAATCTTCTTGAAACAAGCATTAACATTTTCTCAAACCATAATATCTATCCATAAGTCAAATCCTAAGACTAGAAAAGTGATTACTAGATTAGGAAGAGAGTATGGAAAAAAAATGAAATTGTTAGCTACTCTAAGCTTCCCAATATTTCCAAGCTTTCAATTTCATTATAAAAATAAACATTTTGTACAAGTAGATCTAATATGTCTTAATGAAGAATGAATTACTAATCAAAGAATTCACAGTCTGATAATATTATATTATAAAGCTCTAGCAGATACAATAGTTAGGATTGGATATGACCAAAAATAATGATCATGATTCAAACAATGACTGGGTTTTGCCTGGTGATAAGATAGCCGTAATTGAAGAATTTTTACCAGATGAAACGTGTTATGAACAAGATGGGGGCATTTATTCCAAAGTTCTTGGTCGGATAGTAACAGATCCAAAAAAACATAAAATATCTGTGATTCCTAAAAAACCATACCTTGACATTAAAATAGGTGATCTAGGGGTGGGTCGGGTTGAGCTCATAAAAAAGCAGAATGCATCAGTTAATATCTACCAAATAAACCAAATCTTAATTCCTCTTCCAATTAGTGCAATGCTTCACATATCTGAGGTTTCATTAGACTTTGTAAAGAATATGTATGAAGTAACTCGTCCTGGGGATTGGTTAAAATTTCGAATAATCAGATCTAATAAACCAATTTATATTAGCTTAATTGGAGACAAACTAGGAGTTATTGTATCATATTGCATCCGATGTGGATATGAATTGAAGTTCAAACGTCGAAATACATTAGAGTGCCCTAATTGTAATCTTATTCAGCCAAGAATGATGTCTAGAGAATACGGAAATCCCTTAAATTATAAGTTGGGGCCATCTCGGAATGAAACCAGATGATAAAAGAATATGGGAATTAGTAAATCGAAAGAAAGACCGAGATCGCAAAAGAAGAAAAAGATCAGAGGATTTTCAAACAGTAGATTCAGTAATTGACTTGAAAGCTGCAAACCAATTAAAACGTTTTCAAAATAAGGGGTTAATAGGTTCAATTTCAGGAACTATTGCTTCCGGAAAGGAATCTGGAGTCTTTTTAGCTGAACTTGGGCCAGAAGGAAAAAAATACTGTAGAGAGCTTTTAATCGAAACCCCTATTGTTATTAAGATTTTTCGCACAAGTACACTGAATTTTAAGCGGATAATTAACTACATTTCGGGTGATATCAGGTTTAATAAACGAAGCAGAAAGACTCGCCATATTATTAACTTGTGGGCTGAAAAAGAATATAAAAATCTTCATCGTAGTTCATTAGCAGAAATTAATGTCCCAAAACCAATTTTAGTAAAGGATAACATTCTTTTAATGCAGTTACTGGGAAAAAATGGCATTCCATATCCTTTACTTCAAAATACTCCTCAAGCTTATACTGAAACCACATTGGAGCAGATACTCGAACAAACAAAGCTCCTCATTCTAAAAGCAGGGCTTGTACATGCGGATTTGTCTCCATTTAATATATTGATAGATAATCAAACTCCTTATTTCATCGATATGAGTCAAAGTGTATTAATTTCACATCCCAAAGCGTTCGATTTCCTTAAACGAGATTTAAACAATGTTATTACCTCTTTTTCAATGAAAGGGCTCGAAGTTCCCGACATTGATGATTTTTACAATGATATAATTCAAGATCTTCCTGATAAAAACCTAAATGATTAAGGAAAATTTACTTCATTAAAACCTGTTGTGGTGGAACAAGTCGAATGGTTATTGAAACCCGTCTAAAAATTCCAAAAAGTCGAATAGGGGTATTGATTGGTAGAAAAGGTGAAATAAAATCAGAACTAGAATCAATTACAGGCGTTACTGTCCGAATCAATAGTGATAATGGTGATGTTCATATTGTCTCTACTTCAGATACACCAGATCCGACTTTTGTATGGAAAGCTCGGGATATAGTAAAAGCAATCGGAAGAGGGTTCAGTGCAGAGAGAGCTTTTTATTTATTAGACGACGATATTTTTTTGGAAACTATAGACTTAGAAGGATCAAAGAGCAATATCAAAAGATTGAAGTCACGGATCATTGGTGAGAAAGGAAAAGCAAGAAGGATGATTGAGGCTAGTACGGGCGCTTTAATTTCTGTTTTTGGAAATCAGGTATCACTCATTGGAGAGATTTCCGAGATCAAAAATGCGCGGGAAGCTATAACGCAGCTAGTTCAAGGTTCAAAACATGGAACAGTTTTTCGCCATCTAGAACAATTAAGATTCAGATCTAAACAAGATCCGCTTAAAATTTGGAAAGACCGTCCTCCAGAAGAGAATTAAAAACTAAAAAAAAACCCGTCTAATCAATAGTTTGAATATATTGGGCCGATAGCTCAGCCTGGTAGTAGCGCCTGGCTTGCAAACAGTTGGTGATACACCCCTGTTCAAGACTCCAGGAGGTCGGGGGTCCAAATCCCCCTCGGTCCACCATTTTAGAAAATATCTTTCTAACCAAAAATGTTAGTTGATAGAAAACAAATACCTGCAAAAAGATATGGCAAAAAGGTAAAGAAATCCTTCAATGTATACTGTAAGAGATAGACAAGATAGATGTTTAGATCAATTCATAAGCTATTAGCCATTTTCATTCCATTATCAATTTTTTTTATCAAGTCCTGTACTCTATTTTAAGGAAAAGAGAGAACCTAATTCCTGTAATAACTCCTCTGCATTTACTAGAAGCCAATCAAGAACTCCAGTTACAATTGATAAGATGAGTAAAAATCCAAATAAACTCAATCCTATTAAAATTCCCTCTTCAACTAAAGGAGATCCTCTTCTCTTTCTTTTTATTAGGTTTAAAAAATTGACAGCCAATTTCTTGTTTGATATAAATTTCATATTGCCACCGCTAAACAAGAATCAATTTCCATTATAACCTCCCAAAGTTTAGTCAACAAGATGCGGTTTTAGGGTAATTAAAACCAAAATAATTGTAGGAGGAATTGGTGTGTCTTGTGAAGCTAATACCGCCAGACAGTCAGAAACCTCTAAAAATTGTCATTTTAGGAGAAGGAGGAGTTGGAAAGACCACTCTTTCAAAAACCTTTACAAATAAATCTTTTTTTACACAAGCTAAACAAACAATCGCAGTTGAATTTCATTCAAAAGTCTTGTATGATTATAGTAGCTCACAGAATAGACTTCAGATTTGGGATTTAGGCGGACAAGAACAATTTAAGAACATGGGAGTTTTCAAGGAATTTTGCAGAGGTTCAGATGCAGCACTCCTGTGTTTTGACCTCACTGATCTCTCATCTCTATTTTCAATACCAGAGTGGATAGATTTCATTGAACCTGGTGTTCCAAGATTTTTAGTTGGTACAAAATCAGATATTGCTTCAGCTGAGGAGAGAGCTTTTGATTTAATGCCTTTTCAAGAAAAATTTCAATGCATAGCCTCATTCAAATGTTCATCAAAGGATGTACAATCTGTTCTTGGAATCTTTGATTCAATTGTCGACTTTATCCATAGAATCAAAAACGATAAAATGAAATCTTGTTCAAAAACAGCTTTAGACATTCCTAAACATCTTATAATATCTTAAGGTGATAATATTGCAAAAATTATTAAGAAATATGAAAATAAATAATCAGAAGAGAATAGGAAGTGGTGTTCAAGGATTTGATAAGTTGGTTCAGGGGGGCCTTCGAGAACATTCAGTAAATGTAATCATCGCGGATCCTGGATGTGGAAAATCAACCTTTTGCTGGCAATTTTGTTCTGAGGACATTCAGACTCCCGCTTTATATGTTTCTTTAGAACAAAGTTTAAGCTCTGTGCTTCGAGATTGTCGAGATATTGGTCTTTTTGGATTTGAAGAAAAGTATAAGAAAGGAAATCTCCAATTTCAGGTTGCCTTCAGCGAAGAATCCGAACTTACTTCGGGTGAAATCGGATTACGCTTTTTTATGACCGAACTGCCTAAATATCTAGAAGTTATCAAAGAAACGTCAGAAAACTATCATGGTGGGTTACGGATAGCTATAGATCCTCTTACGCCGTTATTGTTAGAAATTCCAGATCCAAACCAGCAGAGAAATGCAATTAATAGAATTTTTTCGTCGTTACGTAAGATTGGAACTTCAGTCGTTACAATTGAAAAAGGATTCGGGAAAACGTTGGCAAGAATCCCTCTTTTCTTATCAGATTCAATCATTGAGCTTGAACACATCGGACTCGGGGGAATTTACAATAGAACTCTAAATATCCGTAAATTTCGAGGATCTGCTCATTCTGAAGCTCCTCAACCCATAGGTTTTGAGAAGAATAAAGGATTGTTAATTTATGATATCAGAAACTCTTGATCCCCAATCATCTTTTAGTAATCTGTCACTAGTTATAATATCAATAAGAAAAGAACTTGAATATCTTGCTAAATTTTCTGATGTTCATGCTGTGATCTTATTTCGTCTTGATGGACAAGTTCTTAGCTCACGCTATTGCAATGAAAAATCTGAGGATCTCCTTGTTGTTATTAGTTGGGTTAAAAACATTATTTCAAAAACTATGGAAGAACTCCAAAGAGGATCAAAATCTGTTAAATATGATAAAGAAATCAGACCACAGTACACAGTTCCTGTCTTTTTCTATCGAGCAGGTTACTCAAGCATTCTAGTGACTCTTCTTGATTCAAAAGCCAATTCAGGTCTTATAGAAATTGAGATGAGTCGAACTGCAAAACGATTAGGCCAGATTATAGATTATAAAAAGCCATTAGGAGTATAATTACAATGAAAGCTGCTGTCGGACTGAATATTGATCATGATTTAAAACAGGCAACAGCCGAGGCACTTCATCAAGCTGAAACTCGGTTAAGAGCTCAGCCATCTCTGATTATGTATTTTACTGGTTCACATCCAGGAGGAGTAAAAACCTATAACAAGGCTATGGAAATAATAAAAGAAGAATATGAAAATGTACCATTAGCGGGTTGTTCGGGCATTGGATTAGCTGGTGTTGACGATTATGGATTGAAGGGGGCTGGTATAATGCTTTTAAAGGGTATTTCAGCAAAAACCTCAGTGGTAAAACGTTTTCGGATTGGCTCAAATTTCAAGATAAAGAAAGTTATCAGTGATTGTGAAAAAACTGTTCAGTCAGAAAATCAAAGAGGTTCCAATACAACTCATATTTTTTTCCCACCAGGTCTTGGTTTTCCTAAACTCATGGTAAATTTACTTAACCATCGTTTAGAGGGCTTCAATCCATTTTTTGTAATGAACAATCGAATTTGGCGAAGATTTCCATTTTTGTCTAGAATTTCCGGAAAATTGGCAGGAATATTAATGGATATGGCAGGAATCGGTATTTCCTATTCTTGTGCATGGCCTCTTTTTACAAAGCTCTTTGAAAAAGGGTTACATTTTACAGGCACTTTCGGAGTAGACCCAATAACCATGAATAAATCATATCAATTTTATAATTACAAGGCTTACAAGGATTCACTTACTTATGCATCGGTAAGCTCTTCTAGTCTTAAATTTGAAAGTAAAACTGACTCAGGTGCAATTATAATACCAAATAAGAGATTTGATTTGGATAGTTACCTTGATGGAGGATTTATTCCGCGAATTCGAGGAAAATGGGGAGCAGATGCACTACTTAAAATCTATGATATGGATCAAACCCCTGAAGTGTTAGAAGAATGTACTCAACGATACTTCTATTATCATCCTTATAGACCTTTATGTGTGATTGATGAAAGGAAAAATCAGAATATTTATGGATTAGCAATAAATCCAAATTTAAAACACGCCCTTATCACAGCACCAAATCAAATCGCAAAAAAACTAAAGGCTGGTGACCCTAATCATTATGAAGCATTCATTTGTGACCAAAGTGCTTCAACAATTGAAAGTCTGTTAGATAATAGCCTATCAGAGCTTATTACAAAAGACACTCTATACGGGTTATTTTTTGATTGTGGAAATAGGGCTATGATTGTCGGTGATAAATTCGACCAATATGCTAAAAAATTTTCTGATCATCTTGGAGATGTGCCTTATTTGGTGATAATCTCAGGAGGAGAGGTTAACTCCCAACTTTTCCCAATTGTAAACTTCAGTTCAATAGCAAGTTTGGCTAAGAAAGTATCTCCTGCTTATTAAGACATTTGGCTTTTTTTGAGTTATATAAACATGATAGAATTGAGTAAATATGGCTTTCATTAGCACCGTTCTTGGATTATCTACCTTCCCAAGAGAATTGCGGAATCTTAGTCTCAAATATTTTTGTTTACAATTGGTTGTTTCTGGAATATACCTTAGTTATACGTGGATCTCTCTTTATTATCTTGCTTTGTTGAATTCGTTTAGTACTTTTGGCTTTATTGTGGCTATAGGTATGCTATGTGGGGCAGTTCTTGATGTACCTTTAGGAATACTAACTGATCGAATTGGCCAAAAAATTTCTTTCTGTAGCGCTTTACTTTGTTTAACAATTTATTATCTTGGATTAATTTATGCTTTTAATCCTCTTCACTTAATCCTATTAGAAATTCTGGTGGGAATTTATTCAGCACTAATATCTGGATCATTTACATCTTGGTTTATGAATTCATGGGAGTCTCTTTCACCGAAAAAATTAGAAAACGGAATACTGTTTCGTAATGTCATGGGAAATATCAGTTTTGCTAAAACAATCATTGTTGCGTTCGTAATATTATCAGGAGGATTTTTTCTAAAGCTAGGATATGTCCTTCCTCAGACAATATTCTTCCTACAAGCAACAATAGCATTTTTTGGCATTATCCTTGGTTTAAAATTTATAGATGCCCCTAGAGTTGGGGAAAAAGATGAAATTTTACAAAAGAAGGGGAACTGTACTTTTGACTTCTCATACTCTTCCTCATACTTCCGCTTACGATTCACGTCTCTATTAATTAGCCTTAAGGAGAAATATTCTGGAGTTTTTCCTTATTTCATATGTTTTTCAATCTTAACCTTTACTTCAATTTCATTTAGTTCATTTATATTTTCTCCTCTATTCTATGATCTTGGTTCCTCTAATCAAACCTTTAATCAAAGTGATATAATTATAGATTATACTGCAATGGCCCTCATTTTCATTACAATGACCCGTTCTCTCTCTGAATTTATATTTGCTATCTTCAGTCGTTTATCAGGAAAAATAACTTCATTCATTCAATCTCCCTATAAAGGAATCCTTTTTTTTGATATATTTGGCTATCCTGTCATTTGGTCTTTTTATATATGTATAATGATCATTCCTATACCTATATACATAAAATTAACATTATTTATATCAATATACTTCTTTAAAATAGTGTTAAGCGGATTATCCATTGGTCTATTCTGGCAATTTTATTATAAAATTACATCTTCAGAGTCTAGAAGCTCACAAGAATCGTTGTTTAACACTATCAGTTTATTGATTTCATTGATTGGCTATGGATTAATGGGTACAATTCTAGAATCATCTGGTTTTATAGGTGGTCTATTTTTTTTGTTGATTTTAAGTTGTATTGCCATTTTCATATTAGTTTCTGCAAAAAAAATGAAGACTAATTGAGAAAAACATTTGTTAATATTTTATTTCTTTCCTGACATATCAAAAGTTAAAAGTTTTATTTTTTATTAGAACAGGAGTACAAGCTAATGAAATCTTTAAATCCTTCCCCTATAGCTCTAATAACAGATTTTGGTAATGATGCCTATACTGGAATCATGAAAGGCCGAATCCTTCAGATAAATCCATTTGCGAATATTATGACATTAACAAATCACATACAAAACCATAATATTCGACAATGTGCTTTCATTCTTCTGAAATCTTATCAATATTTTCCTCTTAATACAATTTTTTTGGTTGTTGTAGACCCTGGGGTTGGTAGCAAGAGAAGAGCAATCGCTGCTAAATTTGGAGATTATTATTTCGTTGGACCTGATAACGGGATCCTTGCACCAATTCGAAAGAATGAAGAGATCACAGCAGTTCAACTTACAATCCCAGAGGATGCTTCAAATACATTCCATGGGCGTGATGTTTTTGCTCCAACCGCAGCTAAGCTTAGCCAAAATTACTCGCTTAGTACATTAGGATCGCCAACTGACCTTCAATCCTCAATCGTTTTCTATTACGACCCATCGGTTTCTATGGGTGAAGTAATCTTTATTGATCATTATGGGAATATCATCACAAATATTCCGTATTCTAAAGATTTAATTTTGGGTAATCAATATATTATTTCGACAGATCTGATAGAAGAAACAGTTTATTTCAGAAGCAGTTATTTTGAGGGATCTGACATTGAACCATTTTTAATTGTAAGTAGTTTTGGAACACTTGAAATTTCTCTTCGCAACCAAAAAGCAACAAAGATTCTTGATATAAAGTCTGGAAATAGGATCCAAATTCTTCCAGTCTAATAATATCTTTAATATTGAGATGAAAGACCATAATGCTTGATCTACTAATATCCAGTGGAATATATTCGAAGTTAAAAGCAGTTGAGGTCTTTATCATGGAAGATTTTTCCTACCTCTAGATTTCTTTACTGAGGATTTTACATCTCATAAATATAACAGAATTTATACACAATAGCCCATAGCAATTCTATTCTTATCTAGAATTTCTTAATTAAAATTCCTAATAATCTTATTAACACCCAAATTTAGAACAACTATTTGTAGAAACAATACTAAGATAAAAATAAAGGATGAGACTATTCTTGCGTCAATTTTTCTTGCTGATTTTGTTTTATTCCACCAATAACTAATCATAATAGACTCTTTCTTTTATGCTACATTCAGTTAATTAATTCAGTAGACTCTAATTTTTCTATTGAATCTAGTTCTAAGTTTATTAAAACTACTATCACTTATATTATGTGACATAATCTTAAATTAAAGGTGATAATATTAACATTTCCAAAATCATTGACAAAAGAGGGGTTCATTCAATTTTTAGCCTCGCTAGCGACCCTTTCCGTTTTCACGTATGTTCCTTATTGGGGAAATGTCATAGGTTTAACAGATCCTGAGATTGCCTTAACTGCGACTTTATTTGGTATCGTAGCATTTTCTTCTGGACTTCTTGCTGGAAGACTATCAGATTTAATTGGTGTAAGAAAGATTTTTGTAATTATTGGATTATTATCTGGATCAATAACAATATTAGGTTTAGTCATCCCTTCTAAAATTGAATTCATCTTTTTTAGAGCAGTGAGTGGCATCGGATTAGGGATTTATTCCCCTGCTCTTGTAGCAATAGTATCAGATAAAGGGGATAAAATTGGAAATTTTTCAGCTTATGGGTCATTTGGGTGGACAGTAGGAGTACTTATAAGTGGGATTATAGGTCTATTTTGGGTTCCTGCTATCTTTATCTTTGCTGCTCTTTCATTATTAGGCGCTGCCATGGTTGCAATTAATGTCAAGGAGGAGGAAGCTAGTAAAAAATACCAAGACTCATATTTTTCTGTTTTCTGGGAACGAAAGAGAATCTATCTAGCTCTCGCTATTAGACATAGTTTTGCAGCCTCAATTTGGACCTTTTGGCCTCTATTCCTTGTAGAATTAGGTGCTGATACTTTTTGGATAGCAATTATTCAGTGCACAAATGCATTGACTCAGACTATCATAATGAACAAATTTACTGATAAAATGAAAAATCAGCATATGGTTTCCTTAGGCTTATTCTTATCAACTATTTCTTTTATTTCCTTTACAATTCCAATCAATTTCATAGGAATCATACCTACACAAGTGATTCTAGGACTGTCTTGGGCTTTCTTGTATGTTGGAACTTTAAGATTTTCAATAGAAAAAAGCCATTTTGACAAATCAACAGCAGCAGGTATAATTACTAGTATACTTCCTGTCGCTAATATTCTTGGATCATTAATAGCTTTAATGATAACATCCTTTGGCGGAAGTTATACAGAGATAATCATAATAGCCGCATTTGCTACTTTCATCACATTTATTGTTTTTATTTTTCTAGAAAATAAATCACTAATTTCCTCTGTTCAATAAAATCTTAATTAATCCATGTATAATGTATATTAATTAATAATTAAATTTCATGATCTGAAATAAATTTAGACAAAAAAACTTTATATAGGGTATATATAATTATTAGTTATCATAATCAAATTTTGTCCTTATTGTAGTATATGCCATGTATCGTTAAAATGTAAATTATTTGTCTAGGAGGTGAATGAGAGACGCAACGGAAGCGAAAACAAAGACGTAAAGATAGTGAAACTTGGAAACGTTTTATGTCAACAATTCTTTCACAACTTCCATTACCCTCCTCTATCCAGAAATATTCACCTGAAGAACAAGAGCTTATTACTGAATTTTTGAATATTCTACAGCACTTTGAAGTGAATACATCCCAAAAGCGTGAAACTCTTGAAGGACTCCTGAATAGTTACAATAACAAGTATTATCCGAATCATGAAAAATATCTTAACCTCCCCTTCCTGTGGTTTACAATTGATTATTTTAATATCGCACGTCGTATCTTGAACGCTGCAGGATTCTATCCAGCTCGTTTCTACAAATATCTTGTTCAACATTTCCGTGGTGACTCCCAAATTCAGGGAATTTTTGATTTAATCAGAACGACAACTCCTCTAAATGATCTTAGATGGGAAAAGCTCCAGTATTCTTGTAATAGATTCACTATACCCCTAACAGATGATGAACTCCAAGCACTCGAAGCTGTATATTCTCATTTATCCTCAGCAGGTTTACGGGCATTGAATCAGAGACGCTTAAAAGCATCAATAGCTAATCATGTGAGAAGCCCCAGATTCATCCGCGGATTAGCTCAACTATTCACGTTATTGAACGCACAATGGAACATCAGGTTCTATCCTCCAGCATTCGGATTAGAACAGCTTTTTTTTCAATTTCAGCTTAATGAGTCCACTTCATTACCCGAAATTCTTGACTTACAGAATCCTGCAAATACGATCTTAGGTGCTTCTTACTTATATCGAATTGATGAGTTTCATAATTATCTTGGAATCATGTTGTTGTCTGCTCAAACAATAAAAGCAATGCAGGATTATTTAATCCAAAAAGAAAAACAAGGCTTTCTTATCCTTAATAGATTAGCCAGAATCTATGATACCCAAGTGTCATATTCATTAAAACTTTATGAACCAAGAAAAGGATGGCGTAGCATGAATGCAAGTGAATATCGTAGATTGAGACATCAATTAAGGGCATCAATTTCCCGAAGAAGGAGCTCAGAACCTTCCCCTTATCATGTCAGCCCTCCTTATGACACAAGATGGGATTACCAAAATGACAGTAATAATGGTACTCCAAGTCAATATATTTCACTCTGCTGTAAATTCTCGAGACCTTTTCATTTTGATAATCTTCCTCAAAGTGGGCAATTAGGAAAAGATAATGTCCGATTTTCAGATAATGAGATACGCCTCCTAACTGAGTTATATAACAATAAGGTAATTCAAGTTGATTTTAATCCAATTCGTTTGTTTCAAGACTTTTCAACTGATCAATATTGTATTTTAGTTCCCGCTACTATTCCTTTTAAAAAGCTTGGATTTCTATTAAGCTATTTACCAAATGCTAATATATCCACTACTGAGGATAAAACAAGATATATTTGGACGTCCTTGACTCCCGAGATTAAACAATTTCTAGTTCGAGACATTGAATTGAATGTGTATAAATGCACTGCTCTACATTGGAGTAGAAACATTGAAACAGTATGGTTTGATCCTCAAACTAGTGAATGGAAGATTCCTCATGTTTTAAAGCCCTTAATTTATAAAGACTAAGAATAAACGATCCTATAAGAAAATACCAACTGTTTTTAACTATCTATGAAATATAAATGAAAAAAAAAAGAAAGGGGGAAAATGTGATATAGGTGAATATCCTATTCAACCTCCTGGTAATGGGGGATATGGGGGCATTGTTCATACTCTCGCCCCTTTATACAATTGATCCTTTATTATAACCTTAGAATGTTCTAGTAAAACTTTACGTAGTTTAAACGGCCCGAGGAACTTTAAAAACACCCTAAAAATCCAAAAAGCTTTTTTGAGGGTACTCTGAGTCAGTTTAATATTAAATTGAACCTTTCTATAAAATGTCCTAAATTTTGCATCTTTTAAGGTTAGAATTTTTATTGATCCTGAATAGAGAATTGAACTATTCTGATTTCTCAGATAGTGGATTAATGAGTTTTATAACCCAATATTCCTCAAGCTTTCTTCAGAAGTGATGATCCTATCAATTAGAAAAAAATCAGAATCAAAAAGTAATGAACTACAGTTTAAACTTTAAATTGGACTTTAATTGTAAAGAACTTTGGTGTTTTGAAAGTCTTCCAGACAAAAATTATTGCGATTCCTTTATCGAAGCAAAATATTGACGAATGAGTTCTATAAATATCTTATTTATTATCTCTCCACCTAGTTTAGCAGAACATTCATGAAAAGGAAAACCTTGTTTCTGAGCAAATTTTTGTCCTTCACCTGTACTAACAACACGCAAATCCTTTAAATCGATCTTATTACCAACAATTATTATACGAGCCTCCTCTCCAGCCACCTCTCGATAATCAGCAACCCATCTGTCAAGTGATTCGAAAGATTTTTCATCAATGACAGAATAAACAGCAATACAACCAGCAGAACCCTCATAATAAATTTTTCTGAGACGTCCGAATTGCTCCTGTCCAGCTGTGTCCATCAATACAAGCCTAACCCGCTGGTTGTCCACTTCTAACCTTTTAACAGTTACATCCACTCCTAATGTAGGCAAGTAATTTGAAGAAAACTTATTCTCTGCATATCGTCGGATGATAGAGGTTTTTCCGACACGATAAGAACCTACAGAACAAATTTTCATCAACCATTCATCTGGCATTATGCTCTCACTGTTATTGAGATTACAAGGAACTAATATTTAAACCTAATAATCCAAAGTCAATTTTTTCAATCACACCATTAAAGACTTAGGGGCCTTGGCCTGATATTTATATATAACTGGATAGCGTAATATAAAAAGAAAAAGGGGAGTGTGAGGCCGACTGGGGCTATTTCTTTATTTCTTGATATTTTTCAACTACTTTTGAAACCTCGAAAATGGGTACAAATCTCCAAGTCATTTCTGGCATGTAATATAAAGCAAGATTAGCCAAATGCTCGGGATTATCTGTTTCATACAATTGAAATCCCTCGAATTCTCCTCCTAGCCCGAATCCCTCGGTAATTGTCTTAGGAAAGTCAGGCCATGAGTCTTGATCTAAATACTTCTTAAGAACGATATCAAAATCCTTTGGATCAAACTCCCAAAATCCAATATATTTCACTTTCACATCTCTCCTTGTTTTGTTTAAATTTTCATGACTCTTTGTAATAACAGATAATAGAGTCATATGGGACATGATAGTATTTTGGTTTATAATGGTTTACACAAAAAATAAGCAGGATCGCTGTTGATTGGTCAAAATAATTCCGATATTATATGTTACCCTCTATTTCTTGTATTTAAGTCTGGTTGTGTAATCATAACATGAGTGCAATCTAGGCACATTGATAATTATTACGGAGCTTGAGAATAGATGCATCTCGCGACTAAATTATTGGAGGATGATTCGACTCTCATTCAATTACGAATGGAATCTCCAAAATCACTCGATGCATTGAGAGCTCCAGTAGCTCATCTTGTTTCTATACTGGCCATTCAGCCATCTTCAGATTTAGTTGATGCTGCTAAGCATCTACATAGGGTAGTAAGTCATCCAGGGATCCAATTGGTACGCCAGATCTTTCCTGTTCAACGCAAAACGTCTGAAATGAGTGGTCGTGACAAATCCTTTATTGGATTACTTTTGCTCGTCCGTGTAACCTTGAAGTTCCACGTTCGTTCTGATCGAATGTTACCTCTGGTTCTTACTGAAGCTCGAAAAAAATTCGTTAAACGTCGCTCAATTGCATATTCCATTCTTGAGGCTAGTGGTTGTAAAATCACCTTGATTACAGGTAACGACCTTCTAAAAGTACATCTTCATAATAAAAAGGTAGGAGAGGGGATTAGTGTCTTTAAAGGACGGAAAGGATTTCATTCTAAGGTTGTTGAACCTTTTTTAAGCCTGAAACGCGTTCCTTCAAGAAACTTCCAAGAATACCCTGTACCTAAGCTTTCTGTTACTCATAGGGTAGGAACCAGTTTAAACACCCCTACTAGCCCTGTAGGGTTTCCCACTTTAACTAAAGGCATGTTATTAGTCAGTGGATCCCATAATCCAGAGGTTATTACCGTTCTACAACAGATACTAGGCTCATTGACTGAATCGAGTTCATACAGAAGAATTTTTGTTATTGATACATATAGCGAATTAAATGGTTTAATTGATAGCCTTCAAAAAAAATCTTTATCGAATCATAATATCCAAGTTTTTCGGTTAGGGACAAATTTTCACCTCAATCTTTGTGATGTAGTTATACCTCTTCTCTCAAATGAAAACAGGAGAGAGGTAGAAGCTCGTGCGGCTTGGAAGGCTTACTTAATTAGCCAAATCATTCTTTATTCTCTTCAAACATCAGAGTATCTTACTAGTCGATATACGGTTCCTTTAGAATCACAGCTTAAAAAAACTGCTGAGGCTAATCATTTATTTACTCTTCGTGATGTGAAACTCAACGTAGGAAATGAGGCACAGGAAAATATAGAAGGTTCTGGGATGATGTTCGCTGATATGGCAACTATTGATGCTCTTATTGGCATAATTGACCATTTTCAATCGTTTTCTGAAATTAATTATTCTGCGTTTACCGGGCATTATGCCAATATTATGGTTCGAGAAGGTGTGGTGACCTTTTTTCAGTTTGGAAGCCAACCTCCTATGATTCGTAGAGCAACTATCGGATTCTTGCTTCAATACCTTGCTCAAACTATGAAAGATGGATGTGTTGTCTTAACCCAGGCCCACAAATTTTTAGGTCATAAACCAATTAATTATAATCAAAGCGAAAGAGTGTCCTCCTTTGCAGTTGAGAGTTGTCAGAGTATTGCAAAACGAAGTTTGATGATTCTCGGGAGTAATAATTTACAAAACTTGGCTATTAATATGGATAACTTTGAAGAAATTCAAAACTGTATTTACCTTCGTTTAGCTAATCCACAAGATCGCGAAATAATATTAAACCATCACGAATTGCTACTCGATCAAGAAAGTAGTTCTGATTTCACACCTTTTTCACAATACTCAAAGCATAAGTCATTAGGTATCATGGAAGGCGAGGGGTTACTTTTCCGTGAAGATTTACCTAAACACATTGGTTTCCATTTTAAAGTTGAATCCAATTTTCCTATTGA
>JBHLKC010000005.1:0-9734 GCA_048887065.1 Candidatus Hodarchaeota archaeon | reverse complement strand
GAGGGGTTACTTTTCCGTGAAGATTTACCTAAACACATTGGTTTCCATTTTAAAGTTGAATCCAATTTTCCTATTGATTTAAATCCAGTAATCGTTCAGGATACCCAGCTAAGAGGCTCTGAGAGCCTTGGCTTAACCCCTGCTAAATACGAAGTTTTAATGAAACTTTTAAAATTGTTAAACAATCAGCCCTGTAGAAGAGAGGAAGCTATAGAATTAATCGTACAATCAACACATGGAGAACTCGCTTTAGAGCAGTTTAAATCTCTCGGTTTGTATGATGAACGATTGGATCGGGGAGTCCGATATTGGATTATAACAAATAAAGGACGAGACTACTACAATAAACAACATGAGTTTATCAGCTCACTTCCCACTCCATTGACTAATAACGAATTCAACATGGCTAGTCGAGAATTGAAACGACTGGAATCGTTTTATGACGTCTCATCTTCTCATACTGACCGTCAAGAAACCAATATAAAAACTAAACTCCTTCTTGGTAGTTTATTAAATCTTTTAATTCACTTAAGGACATCTCTGCCTTGGCTGCGGGTAGCTGAGTACTATGATTTAGTCATGATTGAATCATTAGAGTGGCAAGACTTTCGTAACCTATTTGACGGAGCTCATTCTCTCTTAAGCAATCTAATATTAGAAATTAACCAACTCCATCAACAAAGGTCACAAAATGAGGTACAACAAGCCTTTGAAACCACTTCCATCCGTTCTCATTCTAATCACAAAGTTCTTGATGATTTTCTCCCAAATCATACCTTCTTAAACCTTCAACAGCTTTCCCGAGAATTAAAACTGGAAAACTACCCCAAAAAAGGGATTATAGATCTTTATTATGCACTCTATAAGAATCAACGATCATTATTTGATGAGCTTGCAGAGATGAAAGATAGAAAAAGGAGAGAAAAGACAGACTAAGACATCTCAAAAATAAAAAAAAGAAATTATTGCTTATGATCTCCACAATAATTGAAACTCGATTATTAACATTTTCTTATGGTAATAATATGTAAACAAATATGGATAGTGAACTATCATATAAACAAATTTCTTGCTTTATAAAAAGCCTATAAAAAGAACTATAAACTTTAAAAATAAAAATCCTTCATCTTAAATAGCAATATTATAAGCGGGAAAGCGGTTGTTGAGAGATGCAGAGGAAGCGGAAGCAGAGAAGACAAGACAGTTTAGCATGGAAACGTCTCATCGATACAATTCTAGCTCAAACTCCAAACTATATTGTTAAATACCCATTAAAAGAGCAACAACTCCTCAATGAGTTTTTGAATGTCCTCAAAGCACACCATGTAGATGAAATTTCATCACGAAAACGTTTTTCAACACTTCTTGCTAAATACATACAAGAACGACGAGGGACAAACGAGTACCTCGAAATTCCATTTTTATGGTTTAGCGTTTATTATTTCGATAGAGCTAGATTGCTCTTGAGGGTTGCAGACTTCTTTGCTAAGGATTTTTATGGTTATTTGGCTAAGCAGTTAAGGAGCTTTTTTCAGCTAGTCCAAAATGGTACTTCATTGTCAGATGAAGACGCTTGGGAGCGCTTACAATATGAATGCAGTAACATTAGAGTTCCTCTTTCTGCAGAGGAGCTTCAGATACTAAAATCAGTCTATTTCCTCATTCTAGAAAATGAGTTTCATGCATTGAATCCTTCTCGGACAAAAGCTTCGATTAAAAATAGAAAAGGACTTGCCAATTTCTTTAAATTACTTGAAACAAAATGGTATCTTTTATTTCACCCACCAGCCTTTGGTTTGGAACGATTGTACTTTCATTTTCAGTTGAGTGAGAAGACTTCCTTGGCTGAAATAATTAATTTTCAAAATTCGCAGAATACAGTTTTATGTTCAAGCGATGTCTATATTATAAAGGGATTTTCGAACTCCTATATTGGAACATTATGTGTTCCTACTCGACAACTTAATCCCTTGAAAAATTATCTTAAACAATGTGTAATCGAAGGGAAGATAATCCTTCAAGAATTGAAAAGGGTAGAGATGCTACGAAGGAGCGCTTCATTGGCTCTTTATCGTGAGAATAAAGGTTGGGGAAGTCTTAGCTTCACAAAATGGCGACATCTAACTGAGAGATTAAGATCAATCCGCCAAAGAAGACGTCGTGCATCTCTCGAATCCTTCCATATAACTCCTCCTTTTGATCTTACTTGGCAGTATCAGCACCATTCCCGACCCTCTCAAATAATTAAGCTGTATTGCGAGATTCCAGAGGAATTCTCTTTTGATGAATTACCTAATCAACCCACGAAAGAACAACAACGTAAAACTTTAACGAAAACTGACATAAGCCTTCTGAAAGAGTTGATTCGAAAACAAGTGGTTCATATTGGTTTTCGTTCGGATCAACTATGGTACGAATGGGCGTTGGATGCCTACTGGGTTAAGATACCCCAAATTACAGAGGATCAACTAAATCATTTACTTCAATGGCTTCCATTTTGTGAATTATATTTTACTAGCAGAGAAATTCACATGCGTGTTCGAATACCTAATGATTGGGTTCAGCGTATAAAAGAAGGCTTAAATTGGGTAATCATGTCAATTATTCGTCCTCATTATCCTATGAATCTTCGATATAATTATTATGACAACGATTCACTTCAGTGGCTAATTCCATCTGTTTTACAATCCAATCGTTAATTTTATTCATGAAAACCCACTTTAAAGTATTGAAAAGATCATTTGAGGTCTGATTCATATCACAGCAGAGTTAATTGGATGCTGGTTGATGAATTCCTAAAAAAAAAGAAAGTTGAGTAAAGGAGACAATAATACAAACAATATCAAAGTCTACCCCTTACTTTGAACCACCTGGACCATCTTGAGGGGGCATCATTTTCTGACTCACCATCCCTCTCTTCTTATTTTTCTTTTTAAAGTCCTAAAAACGCACTAGTGGAAATAGTTTTGATGGATTCACTTTTTTTGATATAATAACACCCCAATTAATTAAAGTGTTCTAACTAATCCTCTGTATCTGAGGAAAGAAATCTATTCAATCTCAAATGATCTATCAATTTCGATTTCCTCTCCCAAGAACTAGGATCTATTTTTAATTAGTTCTCTTTGTGATTCAAAATGGTTTAATATCAATACTCTTGATTGGAACCCATCAATATTCCTTAAAACAAGAAATTGACTTCTGAGACAATAATTGAAAAAGAACTAGTAATTGTACTTTGATGATTAAAAAAGGGGAAATGGAGGGAATCTCACATTTTTTTGTAGAGAAATTATATAGGTTTAACCTGATCCAGCTGGGATTGTGGGGGGTATCATCTTGTTTAACCTCCCTTTTTTATTCCAGATGGCCTTTATGTGCTCCCAGCTATCTTTCCTAGGGAAAAAGGCTTTAATATCACTTAAGAATTTCTTGGAGAGATTTTTGGAGGTTAGTGCCTCATACCTTGAATAACTCAAATATTAAAAAAAACCCTAGAATTTAGGTTTCTCACCCCTAAATAGATTTTCGATCTAAAAAGGTATTTGTTAAAGCATAGAAAATCTTCTCAATATTCTCCCGAAGCCTTGTGCGACTAATGGCGGGGATTTTATTTAATCATTTAGAAAATTCCATTTAATCTAAGATTTAATTAAACCATATACAAGAGAATGACTTGAATCGTCAAGGATCTTAATTGAAAAGCCAGACGTCTTAATTACTTCATGAAGGATAGGTTGAGACACAAAATCTAAGGTAGTTCGGAAAATTTCTCTCTTATCCAGAGTATAATCACGTGTAAAAGTGTTGTAACACATATAGGTCACAGATTGGGCGCCATATTCTGTTTCAATTGCAGGAAAGTCATAGAATTCCGCAGCAATTGCACCTGATCCTAACTCTAGGAGGAGCTCCCCATCGTGACCTTTCCATTTATTAAGGGAAGCAAGGATTTGATCTTGGATTTTATAAGTGGAAAACAAAAACATTCCTTCCTTTGTTAGATCTCTTTGAACAGCTGCAAAAAGTGCTTCTAGAGTACTAAATGGAAAACTTGGCAAAGTATTCATAGGTAAAAGAATGACATCAAAGGAAGTCCTTTCAAACACAGAGCTGGTTAAAAAATCCTCATAGATAATATCACATTTCTTGAGTGACACATTTTGTTCTTGGTAACGATGAAAATAAGGTTTAAAATATGGGCAAAGTTCAATTCCTTGAAATCTCATTGAATCCAGATTCCATTCGTTCCCTTCTATGAGTTTCCGTAAGACCCTCCCATAACCAGCCCCGACTTCTAAGATAGTAGAAGGATTCTGTTGAAAAACGAAAGGAAGTTCAGGATCCTCTCGTTTTGCATGCTTATGCCGTCTCCGCCAAAAAACTTTCGCCCAAGTTTCAGATTCATGGAGATTAAACTGAATATCATGGATCTTATCACTAGGTAGGAGAAATTTGAGCTGCTGGAGTTCATGAAACTCTTCTTGAAGAGTAGAAGGGTGCATAAAAACCAAATCCGTGATATAATGAAGCATTAACAGAACGTGCTATTTAGTTAGCTACTCAGCTGGTGTGATCATTCCCCGAAAATACGTTAACAGCGTCCAGACTGCAGACCGAAACGCTCATCATTTTATCCAAACATGAAGATTGACACTCCTAAACGCTACCTGACGAGAGGATTTTGTCAAAAAATCTTAATATCTATTTTCAAGAAAAATGAGCCCTTGTGTGATTAGTGGTAGAAAAAAAGAACATTAGACCTTAACATTGTTTATATTTATTTTAAATTCTTTGCCAGGTCTACTGAAACCTGTTAATTCGTAAAAATTACCAGATAGTTCTCTATCAAAAAAATCATTAATGATAGATACAATACCTAAGGGTACCTCTCCCAGGAGATGAATTCGAATCAAAAAATCAGAATCCTTGTTGTTCCACCACTCAAAGGACTAATCCACCTACTATTAGTCAATAATAACTATTAGTAACCTAATAATACAATAGCACTTCTTCATCACCCTCATATCAATCCCCTGTGATATTCATTAGACTGTTGGTGAGCGAAGGAAACAATATCTGTTAAGATGATTTCAAAGATCCTCCTAAAACCTAGAAAATCACCTGCGTTTATCTCATAATAGACCTCGTTTGATCCGTTGTTTAAAGTTACTCCATCATCAATAAGAATCGGTGTAAACTCATCACGGATATCGACGAAAGCCACTGGGATGCACGGATCTCCTGTAATTTTCCGAAAATATTGATAAAAGCATTTAGCTGCCTCGTAAGAATCAGAATTGGATCTAGAAAAGATAATAAAAGCTCCAGACGCTCCTAAATAATAGGGTCGAAGTTTATTATATAAATCCTGATTCACAGTATGAATTAGAAGAAACTTAATTGGTTTATGGTTAACTTTGTGTTTTAGAGTTGCTGGTTTTACCCCAAGAAACGAATAATCATATTGAACGGTTTTCCCCTCAAAATTATCAAGTAATTCAGGGATAAAGTAAGATATAAGGTCACTTGGTTGACAGAGGATACAAATCTTTATGATAATCTCGTTCTCACGCAACCTTGGCCCTCAAAGGATTCCTTCAGTAAAAAAAATCCATGAATATAATCTGGATTCATCTCTCTCTCACTCTCTAATTCTCAAACCCTGATGAATCAAATCTATCAATATTCTCTCTAAATCCCTAGATTTACTAGATCTAAGGGCAAAATAATCAATACCCAATTGATAGGCTAAATCCTGTGCTTCTTCTAAAGAAACTTGAAAAGAATCAGGCCCATCTTGAATTCCAATTAATCCTATGGGAATAGTTGAATCAGGAATATATTTCTTGAATTCATGGTAAAACTGGATGATAACTGATGGAGGATGATTATTTGGTTCGATTCGTTCAGGAACAACATTATTTGTTTTAACATTCAGTAATTCTTCTTTTGGAAATAATCTATGAAATATGACTCCTAACTTTTTTATCACTTTTTGCCAGAAACTGCTTGACTTTTTCATTTTCTTAGGAATTTGCTGGGGTGTTACTTGTGACTCAAACGTAGTTCTATTTTTATGATCAAAAAAGATTAGAGCACCTGAGGCTCCTCGAAAATAACTAGGACGGAGTTTTCCAAAAAATTCCTGTCCCGCGGTATCCACAATTATTAGCTTAATTTGGTTATTATCTATTCTAATTCGCTTAGTTGCAATGTCAACTCCCAATGTGGGTAAATAATTTGTGTCAAATTTTCCTTCAACGTAACCTCGGAGAATTTTTGTTTTATTGGAGAATGGGCTTCCCAAACAAACAATTTTAAATAAATATTCATTAAACATTTCTTTAATCACACACAGAAAGAATGTAAAGAACATTTAGATAATTTAACATTAGTAACATTGGTCAGGGCTAAAATCTCTGTTCTTAATTGATCTTCAGAGATAAGCAAATCACATGAATCAATAAACCCGATATAAGGATAGGAAGACTCTTGAAAGCACAACCCTTTGCTATAAAGGATTTTGATATTATTTCGCATGAAAACCTCCCCAAGTTCTTGAGGCGTATTTGGAACAATTTGGCTCCATTCAATTGAGACCTTTATTACCGTCTGACTCTTTGTAGGTATAGTCCAGATAATATTTGCCTTGGGGGCAAAGATTGTTAAAGCCCATTTTTTTTCCGCGTCCTTAGGCTCTAGATTTTCAATAAAATCAGCTGGTAAGACTATGGCACCAGGACTTTTCTTCTTAAATTTGATCATTCTTGCAATGGTAGCAACTGGTTTTTTTACCAGGGTTTTTTCGACCAAATTTCTCCCTTCTAGTAACTAGAGTTTCTCAGGGCCATAAAAGGTTATCTCGAGAATCTCTCCGAGTTTTTAGAGTCTAATCCCCCAGATTTCGGAAAACCCCCTTATCTGCTAATTTTTTGTCGGAAATATTTGTATAATTGATTTCTCAAGCTGATATCTATCGCTTTTACTGCATCGATATATTTCAAATACGCCTCAACCATTTCTGTGCACATTTCATGAATCTGGACAAATAAAAACCATTTGGGATAGACGGTAGAAAGGATACTTCACTTACATGGGTTTTGCTTTTTACCGTCCAGTGATGCATACACATTTAATGAAACCGACAAAAAATCCCGATCACGTTATAAAGTTTATAAACCAGATTAAAAGGTCATATCTGGGTCACACGTCCTTTGGTAACGTTTTTAACACAGTAGCAATAATTTAATCTGAGGTGCAATCAATGGAAAACTCATTAACCAAGATGTCTCTTCATAAGCAGGTGCAATGTTTTCTCCAGTTTCGGGGGTATGAAATTCATGAGCAGGTCACTCTCCCAGGAAAATTTAATCAAGAGTATGATTTAAATTATATTTTTTGGGATGAAAACAGCTTAAACCAAAACTCCTGCACAGGGGTACTCATCAAAGATTGGAAGAGGAGTTGTGGGTTTGATATCATTCTGCAAGCAGAACGTATTCTAAACGAAGTCGCTGGATTAAGCCAAATAATGGTGGTCGCCCACCGTTTCTCTGGAGCCGCCCAAGCGTTAGCAGATAGAATAGGTATCATAACACTTACTAGCGGAGAATTAGTCTCAATATTCAGAACATACAATATCGACCCAGAGGTTATTGAACCATAAAGGTTCTCAAAATTAACAGCAGAAATAAGTCAATTAAAACAACAGGGCTTAATTTACCATTCTTTGAAGGATTATGCTCCGATACGCTGACTGACGAAAGAATTTTGTCAAAAAATCTCAACTTCCACACTTTTTTTAAAAAAGAAACCCTAGTGCGATTAGTGGCTTAATCTATGAAACCCTAGAAGATCATAAATTTAGTCAAGAAATATTATTTTAAGAATAATATTATATCGTAATTGATCTATGGAAACACGCTAAGTGGAGTTTATGTTTAAGATACGGAATATGACAATTCACGATGTGGAATCAGTAGCGAGGATGGTCGCTTTAGATCATAAAAATGACCCAGAAAAGGGATATAAGGAAGCTAAGGAACATACATTAGATCATTTAAAGATTGTACGTCAAGATTGTTATGTGGTAGAAAATGAAGAGAAACATATTGTCGCAGCCATGGTTTTACATCCTCAAAAGGATATCTTTGAAATCGAAGACTTCCACGTAAAGAGAATCCAACAAAACAAGGAAGCTTTGGAGTTACTGAAAGCAAAATTACTAGAATACTTAGAGACGATTCAGACTGAGGTTATTTGCTGTCCGTTTGCCCTCAGAAGACTAGTGACGATATATTAGCTATCAATGGAAGCTTGATTGCTAGAATATTATCCAAATGCTGAAAATGTTGTTTAGAGGCGCTGACAACCCGTTGCTCTCATACTGAGAACGTCTTCCTCAACTAAAAACTCTTCTTTTAATCCAAAACTGACAAGTTTTTCAAATTCACCAAAATCGCAATCTAAGGAATTTTATCAAGTATACTATTCACTGAAGTGTAGACTCTAGCTGCAAATTCAACTCTCTCGGATGGATTTGCTATTAAATATTCAGCAGCACCTGCAGGTCCTCGGGAGGTTTCAGACTCAAAAGTTCTTCTTAAAAGTTCCAAAGATTCTTCTACAAAAGGATTACTTGATGCCCAAGAAGATAGAAGCTGATCAATGTTATCAACCGAAATTAAGATAGCATAAATGTCATATGGATCCTTAATTCTATTGGCATCAATGTCAAAGGCATGAGCTTTGAGTGATATTGATGCTACTGGTCCAGAGACAAGGATTTTAGTATCACCAATCTGTTGAAAAAAGTTGTTATCAAAGACAATAGAACTTCCTCTGATTACAAAGGGATACAAACCCCGTTGTATTCTGTAGGTTCCTATATTAGGAGGCACGTGTTTGGGTTCACAAAGGAAATGAACTTCATAGGTAATATCGTTATCGGTTCTTAGAAATTCAAATGGCCCTGTTTGTCTATATCCAAGGTTTTCAGTCATTAATCGAACAATATTGGTGTAGATCTTCATTAGTTCTAGAGAGAGTACCAGATCAATGTCTCGGGAACCTGTATGTTGAAATCTATTTAGAGTAATGAAATAAGGAGCCCAACCCCCTGTGAGGACAAATCTACCCTGTAGACTCTTATCCTTATTGTAGCATTCACTTAATTGTATCAAAGCCTTATACGATGTCTCAACTT
Source organism: Candidatus Hodarchaeota archaeon (assembly GCA_048887065.1). Taxonomy (GTDB): domain Archaea; phylum Asgardarchaeota; class Heimdallarchaeia; order Hodarchaeales; family Hodarchaeaceae; genus Hodarchaeum. Next base: position 526 of record JBHLKC010000005.1, on the reverse strand, counting down.
CTTCTGTTGTGTATACCATATTCTATTCTCTCCTTATATTCAAATTCTAACCCAACCTTTCTTAATTCTTTCATAGCTGCCTTTGTTATGCTCGGGGCGATTAAAACACCTTTCCCTTTGGGCCCGAAACTTGAAACAATACTTTTCAGGCGGTCCACGGATTCTAGTTTTGCGATTGAGGTTATACATTCAATAAGTAAATATTTCTCAATACTGGGGTCAAATAAGACGAGGTTAGGTCGAGGTTCCTGGGTTATGGTTAGAGGGTCAGTAAATATCAATCCTTTTTGTTCAAAGTATTCTCTAGCGAGTTTAATGAGACGCCTGTGCTCGGATCTTTGAATATATTCTTTTGATAAAAGTCGTTCTGCTGCTTCTCTCGTCCTATCAGTGTAATTGTATAGATCCAATATTAGCTGAACATCTGAAACTATCGTGGCCTCACCCACTCTATTATCAGTTATTTTTCTAAGTCCGTAGAATACTGAATCGTCGTCAGCGATAAGAAAAATAATGTTTCCACCGA
>JBHLKC010000004.1:0-54287 GCA_048887065.1 Candidatus Hodarchaeota archaeon | reverse complement strand
ATGGTTCCCTCAATACTAAGAATATCTGTTTCTTGTAACTCGTCCTTTAAGGTATACGGATCATCAATCGCAATGATCTGACCTTGATCGATAATGCCAACACGATGACATAATTCATCTGCTTCTTGCATTAGATGGGTGCAATAGATGATTGTTTTCCCTGCTTCTTCATTCTGTTCTTTAACAATATTACGAAGACGACGTGCCTCTTTAACATCTAATGTGTTTGTTGGTTCATCTAACATTAAAATGGGAGCATCATTAATCAGTGCACGAGCAAAAACCATCTTCATCTTCATACCAGAGGAAAGCGTTTCAACTGTTCGGTCGATGAAATCACCTAGCTCTAAAAGATCAGTCAAATTCGCTATTCTTTCTTTATATACCTTCTTTGGAACATGATACAAGGCGCCAAAATATTCTAAATTTTCTCTGCCCGTTAGCTTCCAGTAAAGACCTCGTTCTCCCATCAGCATAGCTCCAATCGAGGCCTTAATATGTCTTTCTTGATCTAGGGAAAAACCATTAACTCTAGCTGTTCCTGAAGTTGGTAAAAGTAATGTAGTAAGGATCTTAATCAAAGTAGTTTTTCCTGCACCGTTAGGTCCAAGAAGGCCAAAAATTTCACCTTGATTAACATGAAAAGAAACGTTCTTTAAAGCGTCAACCCTTCTTTTTTCGCTTTTAAGCAATCCTTTTCTTTTTTTAGAAAAGTACGTTTTTGATAGATCAGATACTTCAATTATTCGACTTGGAATCATAGAAAGAAACCCTCAGAACAACTTATACTTTTACACTTTTATTGACATTTCATACAATACTTATAAAGAAGAATTCATACAAAGTTTAAAAAGGGCATGATTTAGGCAAGAACTTACAATTTCACGTATGGAAAATCAAAATGATTTAGAACTCTTAATACTCTTAATACTCCATTCACATGTTTTTAAATACTCTTAGGATCATTCTCGTATTGTCTCTAAGTGTAATTATCGGTATCAGGGTAAGAATTGTATAAATAACTAGATTGAAACAAAATCAGAGAAGAAAAAATGCCATCATAAGAGCGAAGATTGGTTCTTTGATATCATATTTCAATGTTTATACTAAAAAAAAGACAATTGTTAGGAATACATATCCTTGCACAAGGGTGATAATAATTGCTCGCTCGATTGTAAGCTTTTTTATTTTAATGAGAAGGTGGATCAAGAAATAGACATAACTGCTAAGTAATAAGAGACTCAATGTCCAATAAACACCAGTTGGAACGTGTGTGCCAGTTAAACTAATTATCCAAAGAATACAACTAGATATAGAGGAGAGTAATGGTAAGACTAGTAACCCACTGATCATAGCAAAATGTGAAGACCGATATGGTGGTTTAGCCAAGAGTTGAGCCAGAATTTCAACCAAAATTACCATGAGGAAGAAACTTAGAAGTTGAACCATAAAACGGAGGACAAATGGTTCTAAAGAAGGCAGAAGAAAAGGTCCGATAACCTGGATTGGGAATTCTATCTGAATGAGAGTAGTTAGAAGTAATAGTAAGCCTGCTTCAATAAGCCAATGGAGGGGATTTTTCTGAATAAAGGCTGCTAAAGGAGGAAGTAAGAAGAGTCGTCGGATTGGTGATTGGGTGATGAAACTATGTAAATCTTCTTCTTGGATTTTATCCATGTATTCAATGACTTTTAATCCTCTAGAAGTCAATTCATATTCTTTAGTGGAACGTTGACGGAGGATTCCTTGGTCACGGAGTTTTTCAAGATGGTGATAAATCGCCCCCGGACTCAATCCAATAATTTCTTTCAGATCCGAATAGCTCACATAATAATCTTGGGATAAAAGCCGAATAATTTTGCGTCGGATGGGGTGGGATAAGAGTTCAAAGAATTCATGTTCATCTAGTTTGGGCATTGATTATCTAATTCCTATTCTTCACTCTCATTTTTTTCAGATGTTTTTTTCTTTTAATCTTATCTATTTTCAACCATGATCCAGTAAAAGTAAGGATACATTATCTACGTTTTACTACTTCGTTCAGTGGTAGGAAAACATACTTATCACAATTTACTTCTTACATAAAAAAAGGGGTGGAAGAAAGGAAGGGTTCATTTTTTTATTTTTGACGGCGGTTGACAAGTGCAACGACGACCAGGAATAAAGACAGCACAGTAAAGCTTATCAAGAATCCATCTTTCACGTTATTAAGTTCTAACCCGAATATGAATGTCGTGGATGAACCCGTTGATTCTGCGTACACTGTCCAAGTGGAAAAATGATCCGTATTGGCATAGACGACGTTTTTAGTTGTGTCTACCCAAGAGGGCACGCTTCGCCATTCACCTGTCGCAGCATCGTAGAATGCAAAGGTTAACTGCTCTTCTACAACTCCAGGAGGAAGTTTTCCTTCAGTATAAGGCATTCCAATTGTAGCTGCTACATCGACCTCAGAGTCGCTCAGTTCAATGGACAAGTACCGGCCAAGTCCTTGAGCTTCCTCAGGTAACGCTCCAACCTCCTCAGGAAGATCGTTACTTTCAAGGACACTGATATTGACCTGTTCACCAACAGTTAAGTTTACCGATACCCCGCTTGGTGTTTTCAGGATTAATTTTTCCCCAGGTATTAAATAGACAGAAGCGCCATTACCTGGTATGTCAAACGGTACTCCTGGTTGTGGACGATTTGATTGTTGTTGTATTTGTGTTATTTCAGCAGTACCTTGTAGGGGAGAGGTTAGAAGCAAAAATCCTAAAAGAACAGTTAAGCTAATCCCCAAAAACATTTTTTTACTGAAATATGTAGTTTTGTTCAAAATTTAGTAGTCTCCTTTATGTTTTGTTTGAACATTATACTAACTATGTTCGATTAGTCCCTAGAATCCTTCTAATTTATAGTTTGGCTTTTGTTTCACCAGAAATCCAGATTTCTGCTCCAACAGAACTTTGTATTAACCTGGGTTAATGTAATTTATTAAAAAATCTAGACCTAAAAAACTTCTTGGAATTAGTTACTTCTCGTATTTGGGGTAGTCTTTGTCTACTAGCTGGATTTCTGGAAGTACAAATAATTTATATATTGTATCTTAGGATTGATTTCAAATAAAATTTCATTCCTCGATTTCTATAAGATTAGATAACTGCTTAATCAACAAGAAGGATTAATAATCTTATATAACTAAATCGAAACAAGAAATTCGCACATTTGTGCGCCTCTCGCGATTGATTGAATTATCTGGACATTAATGCGTTTTTCAAGAGTTTTTTCGAAAACTTCTTTTAACCAATTGCATGAACATTCACATCTCTCTATGGAAGAAATTAGATTGAGTTGGAAAAACTGGCAATAACATTTAGAATAAGTTACATGAATAATTTTATCAGATACTTTAATAAAAACTTCTTCTTGGTATTTCTGGTTTAACTGCACTATTAATTGATCAATTTTTTCTGTTTTATCCCATGATTTCTGAAGAAAAGTATCTATTTGTGGATATAGGCAAAATTTTCCGCAATAGGAAAAAATTTTATCTTGGATCCCTTCTACTTGACACTCAAGATCTCGTAGAAGGTTTGGAATAGATTGTTTCAAAAATTTATGCATCTTATAGTCCCATTCATGTATTTCTGTTATTGAGACACTTCCGTCATCAAAAAAATCTTCGAAATGTAAACAATGGTGTTTAGTTTATAAATAATTAGAAAAACAATTGCTTGGAAAACTGCAACTAAAAATTGATTCTCGCTGATTCTCTTTCTGGAGAAAAAAAACAATCTTAGAAGAGAGAATTGAGTCAATAAAGTATTGATGAATAAAATAGTAAATGTAACAGAAGTTTTAAAATTATTCTGGGGAATTTAGTCTTAAGTATGACGAACTTTCTCTGCTACTGTGTCTACAATTTCAATCAACGATGTTCTATCTACTTCATTAAAAGTATCTGTTGTTTCCGATCCTATGACAATCATACCTAAGATTGTTCCCCCATGTTTAAACAGTACCTGCGCTTCAGATGCTGCATGTGGAGCGATTGACTCTGTTTGTTCTGCTTCAACATTATTGATTATTTCAATTTTAGCATCAAATTGGTTGGAAGGAAATGGAAGCTGATCATATCGAACCATTGTCGTAGTCGCTTGAGTTCCAATGTTGTAACCTAAATAAAACTCTTTTGTAACTGGATTATAAAAATAAACCCCAATCCAATGGAATTGAGGGATTTTTGATAGTAAATCAACTGTAAATTTGTAGATAAGTAGTTCATCAATAATTTTAGCTATTCCTGAGCGTAGAGCATTTAAAGTAGAGGAATATACTGAAATCTTTTTTGTTTGGTTCAAAATTGTTTCTCCAATTCCTTAATTAATCTTAATTTGTTAAACCAATATTTGAATCTTTATTTACACAGAAACCATCTTATGTGCATGTTGCACAAGATATTTCACATTTAATGGCTGGAATTATCATGTTATCAATTAAAATTTGATCCTCCAAAACATAACGCGAAAAAGAAGTAATAATGGTGTTACTTTTAGAGTACAATATGGCTTATAATTTTATTACCCTAATCCTAAAAAACTTCATTATGAGAAACAGGTATAAGGATTCAAGTCAGTTTTCAATTGCTGCTACTAAGTAAAAGGAGGCATAATAATGAACCAACCTGTAATTACTGCATTAGCTCGAACTCCCATAGGAAGAATGATGGGAGCTTTTTCCAATTTCTCTGCCGCTCAATTAGGAGCTGTTGCTATTAAAGAAGTAGTCAAACGTGCTCAAGTTCGACCAGAAGAGATTAATCACGTGATTATGGGTCATGTTATCTCTGCTGGATGTGCTCAGAATACTGCAAGACAATCTGTCATCTATTCAGGCTTACCTGTTTCTGTAGGAGCTGTAACAATTAACAAAGTTTGTGGATCAGGTTTGATGGCTGTCATTTGGGCTGCCCAAGCAATTAAAGCAGGTGATTACGACATTATAATCGCTGGTGGAACCGAAAATATGACTATGGCCCCCTACTTACTCCCACACGCTCGGATGGGTTATCGGTATGGAAATTCCACCTTCATCGATTCGATGTTTCATGACGGCTTGTACGACATCTACAATGATTTTCCTATGGGTATGACGGGTGAAATAGTAGCGGATCGATTCAATATCAGTCGTGAGGAAATGGATGAATTTTCCTTGCGTAGTCATCAAAGAGCGACTGCTGCAATAGAAAGTGGTGCGTTTTATGACGAAATTGTTCCTGTTGAACTTAAAACTCGTAAAGGACAGATAACTGTGACCCAAGATGAAGGCCCTAGAAAAGACACGAGTCTTGAAGCGTTAGCTAGATTAAAACCAGTATTTAAAACAGACGGTAAAGTTACAGCGGGAAACGCATCGCAAATTTCCGATGGTGCAAGTGCGATTGTTGTGATGAACGAGGATATAGCCAAAGAAAAGGGAATCCCTGTTTTGGCTCGTATTATAGATTATGGAACTTTTGGTACGAAACCTGAATGGGTTATGGAAGCACCTGTTGCTGGAGTTAAACAACTCCTAAGAAAAACAGGAAAGACCATAGAAGACATGGATTTGATTGAGCATAATGAAGCTTTTGCTGCTGCAAGCTGTGCTGTCCGAAATGAACTAGAAATCCCCGACAATAAATTCAATGTGAATGGTGGAGCCGTCTCATTAGGTCATCCGCTTGGAAATTCTGGATCTCGCATTCTAGTTACTTTATATCATGCGTTAGTTAACCATGAGAAGAAATGGGGATTAGCAACGATTTGCCTTGGTGGAGGAGAATCAGTCAGTATGATAATCGAGCGCCTTTAAAAACGAGGGATATATTGACATCCATTTAGGAAAAGTGTAAAAAAAGGGTCTTGATCTTGTTTTTATATACCACAGCAAAGACGTTGATCGGACTTCCTTTGCGATTAACTTATAAAGGGATTAATCTGTAAAAAATTATTAGATGAAATCAACACTGCAATCCCCCAGATTCACAACCTATCAAGTTCATCTCAAATGAGGTTGGGGAAAAATCCTTACACTAAGGGACAATTAGATGATACGTCGAGAAACATCGCGAAGAAAAAAATTGGAGCAAGGTACCAAACTCAGAGCTAAAATTGTTCTCATTGGAGACGGCGGAGTGGGAAAAACAGCACTTAGACGTGCATGGTTAGGTGAGGGGTTTAAAACAGAATACTTAATGACGATAGGAGCTGATTTTGCTTCTCAAGAGTTATCAATTTATCACTCAGAAACAAAAAGTAGTTACGAACTGAAGTTTCAAATCTGGGATCTTGCAGGACAACCACGGTTTAAAGCGGTGCGTGATTTATATTATCGAGGCGCTATTGGCGCCCTCTGCTTCTTTGACATTACCAACCAAGAATCCTACATGAATTTAGTCGATTGGATTCAAAGCTACTGGACACTGAATGGTCATGGAAAAATGCCATTAATTATAGTTGGTGCAAAATGTGATCTTCGAGATAATCCTGCGTTTCCTACTCAAGTGTCTGGGCGATATGGAAAAGAATACGCGGATGAACTCACCAAGCTGATAAAACATAGGTACGGCTTTACAATCCACTATATTGAAACTTCTGCAAAAGATAATGTCAATGTTGACGAAGCGTTCAAATTATTAGCTCAAGAAATTATAATAAGCTATACTTTTCAAGAAAAAGCTCGAAATGATCGGAAAACTAGTCAAAAAAAAATGATATCTGATCAAATCCGTGCAAAGTAATTTATCCCCCCGTTTATTTTCGAATGTTTTCTGGATTTCTTTTTTTATTCGGGATATTGTAGTAAGGACTGAATTTATCACCTTAATACTATAATTTCCCTACAATGCACCTCCCTTCAATTGTTTTCTACTCTACTGTTTCTCAAGAAACCGTAGAAACTTTTTAATGATTATAATAATGATAATCATGTCGTAAAGAAAAAAGAAGAAATCAATTTTGGAATATGTTCATTGGTTCTGTAATTATATTTTGAACACACAAAACATAATACAAGATTATCCATTCATTGAGCTTAACACGCAGAACCAGTGGTTTTCTATTTAAAATTGAGCTGAGGTTCATTTTATGAAACAAATTTCTAAGATCTTCAAAACTATGGATTTCACTAAAGAAGAAGCAGAACAGAATCAAATGATTCTGGAAATGGTTTATGATTTAGCTATGAATGAAATTATCGAAAAAGAACAAGAATGGGACGAAGAGGGGGCACACTTTGACCCTGAAACAAAACAAGTATCATATCCAAACGGAATGATGGATCTTTACAAAAAATGCCAGGAAAACGATCTTTTTGCGATAATTGTTCCGGAAGAGTATGATGGATTCGGTCTTTCGTACACACTATGGACTGCTGTCATAGAATTAATGGCGAGGGCTTCTTTGGCTTTCTCTATGTTCTTTCCTAGTCAATCACTTACTATTGAGATTATCAATAATTTTGGTACCCCTGAAGCGAAAAACAAATACTTACCACTACTCGCAAGTGGGGATGCCATTGGTGCCATGGCATTTTCTGAACCGAATGCAGGATCAGATATTTCAGCTGTTGCTACCAAAGCAGAGAAGGAAGGAGATTCCTATTATTTAACAGGAAACAAAGTTTTCTTATCACACGGTGGTGCTGCTGGAACTAACATTACTCTCGCTGTTACTGATAAATCAAAAGGCCCAAGAGGTTTAAGTGCCTTTATAGTTGACCCTAAGATTGCCAAAGATGATTATGAAGTCGTACGAATCGAAGAAAAAATGGGTTTACATGGATCGATTACCTCCCAAGTTGCTCTAGATCGCGCGGAGGTTCCTAAAGAGAATCTTCTGGGCCAGGAGAATGAAGGATTAAGGCTAGTTCTAGGAAGTTTGGCTTCAAGTCGAATTGGAATCGCAGCCCAATCAGCTGGTATTGCAGAAACAGCCTTACAGGAAAGTATCAATTATGCAAACCAACGTGTTCAATTCGGAAGACCGATTGGAAAACATCAAGCTATTTCATTTATGCTTGCAGATATGGCTACTCAAGTACATCAAGCTCGTTTACTTTACCTTAATACAGCTCGAATGAAGGACAATGGTGAAAATACTCAGATTGAATCATCGATCACGAAGTATTATTCAACAGAGATTGCTCAAAAAGTCACTTATGACGCTGTTCAAATCCATGGGGGATATGGTTATTCTAGAGAATATCGTGTTGAGCGTCTTTTCAGAGATGCACGCGTACTGACAATTTATGAGGGAACAAGTGAAATGCAGAAAACAATTATAGCACGCGGGATTTTATCTCGAGCTCAATAAAAAAAAGACATTTTGGATGGAAGAAATACTAGAAATTAACATTGAAATGTTAGACTTAGAATGATCATTAGAAAATAAGAAAAAAATCAATAAATCGTGTTTAATAATAATTAGACTTCTAGGATGAAATGTAAAATGAACATAATAGTATTTGTTAAAGCAACTATTGATCGAAATGCTCCTCTCGCCCCTGACGATATTTTTCCAGGAGGTCGAGACGATAAAGCAGATATTATGACTAATAACTATGATAAGCATGCAATTGAAGCAGCTCTTCGAATTATCGAAGAAAAAGGAGATGGAAAGGTCACTGCAGTCTGTTTGGGTTCAGATATGGCTGACAAGGTTGTCAAGGAAGCTATTGCTATGGGTTGTAATGAAGCGATCCGAATCGAAAATTCGGAAGCTAAAGTGACAAATTTCTTCTCAGTTGCTAAGATTTTGGCTGCAGCGGCTAAGAAAATAGGTACCTATGATTTATTACTATTTGGGATGCAAAGTTATGACTACGGAACCGCAGCTGTGGCTCCTATGGTTTCAGAGTTTCTTGACCTTCCTTGTGCGTCTTGGGTTGAAAGACTCAGTATTGAAGGTAATAAAATTAAAGTGGATAAGATTATTGAAGGAGGAGCAAGAACAGTTGAGCTACAAATGCCTGCTATCCTCAGCATAGCTAGTACTGGAGAATTCGAAGAACCCCGTTATACTAGTGTCCGTCGAATAATGCAAGCCAGTCGAACACAGGTCCCTGTCTGGGAAATCGCTGATTTAGAAGTAGGAGACTATGAACCAAGTGTTAAATTTGATGATATTGAAGCTCCTCCCCCTCGGACTGAAAAATGTGTGGTTTTCGATGATGGTGATCCTGCTGAATTAGTGGAGAAACTCCTTAACGCTCTAAAAGATAAAGGGCTAAATATAGGAGCGTACAAATAGAGGTGATAGAGAATGACAAAGATATTAGTGGTTTTAGAAATTTCAAAAGGAAAGATAACTGGTATAACAAAAGAGTGTATTACTGCTGTTCGTTTGCTAAATGAAAAGCTCGGTGCCGACCTTGAAGGTGTCATTCTAGGACAAAATATTGCTGATTTAGCCTCGGAAGCGATTAAATACGGTATTCAAAATGTACATAAAGTCGATGATTCACAATTTGCTGGTGTAAACATCCTCTTTCATACTCGGACATTAGAGGCATTGATTAAACAGGAAAATCCCGATATCATTATAGCAGGTGCCAGCTTATATGGTCAAGAAATCATTCCTAGGTTAGCTGCTCGTTTCAATAAGGCAATGTTTGCTTCCGTTAAGAGTTTAACAGTTGACGGTGATGAACTAGAAGGAGTTCATCCATTATTTGAAGAGAAGCTCTTCGCAACAATGGAAGGTAAAAAAGATCAGATGAATTTCGTAACAATCTTAGGTGGGAATAATCCTGAAGCAGAACCAGATGACTCTTTATCTGGTGAAATTGTCGACTTTTCACCTGTAATTGATGAAAGTGACAAACGAGAAGCATTCTTAGAAGAGAAAATTGCTAAAATTTCTGTTGACATTACTAAGGCCAAGTTAATAGTCGCAGGTGGACGAGGTGTTGGATCAAAAGATAAATACCCCATTATTTTTGATACAGCTAAAACTCTTGGCGGAGAAGTCGGTGCAAGCCGAGCTGCAGTGGATGCGGACTGGGTCCCCTACGATCATGAGGTTGGCCAAACTGGTAAAACGGTCACTCCTGATTTTTATATTGCTTGTGGAATTTCTGGTGCGATTCAACATCTTGTAGGAATGCGAAACTCAAAAACAATTATAGCAATTAATACAGATGAAGAAGCTCCAATCCTTGAAATAGCTCATTATGCTATCATAGCTGATTTGCACGAAGTTCTACCAGAGCTCCTCAAACGCATTTAAGGACTCCTTGGCATAAATCCCTTCTTTCTTTTTATCCATTTTTTTTATTTTTTTTCTCATAATGTTTCCATTTAGGCTAAACTAAACTGAAATTTTCGTAATACTGAAATTTTAGATGGAGACAGTATTTATTTTATAATCGAAAAATGAACTCGACAAATTCAAAAAAGCAAACGCTATCCCAGATAACAATTTAAGAATAAGTGTATATCGAAGTTGTTAATCTTCTAGAACCTGAAACTGATTTATAGCTGGCTAGAATGATCTTTTGGCTCTATTCATTTAAAGTTCAATAATTTAGAGTAATTAAACATATGAATTTGTTATTAGGTGAACTTTATGATACAAATAATCCTTTCTATCTTACAGGAAACTCCTGGAAGAGAAGCCTATTGGCCTCGACACTTGGAACTTTATGGACACCAACTAGGTTTCCTTATTTATACCAGTGCGATAATCGCAGCATTAATAGTCTTAATTGGAATTTATCGTGCAATGCGTGTTTGGTTTAACGGGAAATATGATAAAGAAGATCAACGATTTATCCCATTTTTCATTAGCCTCATTATCAAAGTTTTCAAGAATGTTTTTTCGCGATCACTACCCAAAAGACTATATTATGGTATTGGAGGGGGTATTACTAAACGAGAAACTATTGAGTGGCCTAGTTTCATAGTTCATGCGATGATTATGCTTGGTTTCCTTGGAGCTGCAATTGCAACCATTATTTCTACAATCCATGAATGGATTTTACATGAACAGCTTCTAGTCGGATCTTTGTATATAATCCATTCTTTTTTTGCCGATCTAGCTGGTTTACTCTTATTTTTGGGTACTTTAATGGCATTGATTAGACGATATATCATGAATCGTAATTATTATGATCGGGCAGGTTATGAAGACCTCTTATTGTTGTTATTACTTCTCTGGATAAGTATCTCGGGATTCTTCATGGAAGCTGCTCGGATTGTGTATGGTTTAGTCAATGAAGCTGAAATTGGTTTTGAGGTCTTTTCATTCATTGGTTATCCCCTCGCAATATTCTTACAAGGCCTTTCACCGAGTAATGGACAAATATTTGCCATGCACCTCTTTTTCTATCTTTCGCATCTAATGGTAGCATTCATTGGCGCGGCATATATAGCCTATGGTAAATTCTTTCACATTGGAGTTGGTCTTGGTAATATCGTTTTAAAAGACATGCAATCACCTTCAGGACAATTACAATTTGACCCTGAGGGTATTAAAAATATAGAAAATTTTACTTTTTATCAATTATTTGAAGCTTCAGCCTGTATGAAGTGTCATTTCTGCCATAATTATTGTCCTGCTCAAGATTCAGGTGAACCCTTATCACCCCTGAAACTTGTTCAAGATATCAAAAATTGGGGAAGAAAGCAATATGGGTTGGTTAAATCTCATAAAAATGTGCCTATGATTAATGAGGAATCAGGAATCAGTGGGGATGTACTATGGGCATGTGTCACCTGTTACGCCTGTGTGAATGCCTGTCCTCATCTTATAGGACATGTAAATATGATTGTAGGAATGCGTGCATCGTTGATTGAAGAAGGAGAAATACCTGGAACATTCACAACAATGCTCGAAAGTGCTTACAGTTATGGTAATATCTGGAATCAGCCCAAACGAGATCGAATAAGCTGGCTTAAAGAGGGTGAGTTACCCGAGATCAAAAAATCAGAGTCTAAGTTGCTTTGGCTTCCTGGGGACACCTTAGCTTATGATCCTCGCAATCAAAAAGTAGCTCGTGCAACATATGAGATCCTAAATAAAGCAAATGTTGATTATGGAACATTTGGAGATGCGGAGAAAAGTGATGGAAATGAAATGCGTAGATTAGGAGAAGAAGCCCTGTTTCAAATGCTTGCGGAGGAGAACATCAAGATGTTTAAGAAACAAAACGTTAAACGAATAGTCTGCTCCTCTCCACACGCATTTAATACTATCAGTAATGAGTATCCTGAGTTTGGTGGAGATTTTGATACTGTTCATATTACTCAATTCTTGCTAGAGCTAATCGAGACAGGTAGAATTCAGTTAACAAAGGAATTGAACTATGAAGTCACCTATCACGATCCGTGCTATCTAGGAAGATATAATAATGTTTATGAGGCTCCACGTAAAATTATTGAGCTTTTACCTGGTGTAAAAATGAAAGAAATGCCGAATAATGGTCAGTTTAGTTATTGCTGCGGTGGAGGTGGAGGTGGAATGTTTCGAGAGACTCCTAAATGGGTTGAAACACGAATATCAGAGCGCAGAGTGTTGGAGGCTAAAAAAACACTTGATTCTACCGATGCAAAAGGAACCAATCTAAAAAAAGTATTAGTGACCGCATGTCCCTTTTGTACGAGTATGCTAGTCGATGCTACAAAAACTCAGCAATTGGAAGAGGAAATTGAGGTTATGGATATAGTTGAATTAGTGAATGAAGCACTCAGTTCATAACCAAAAAAATCTTGTTGGGTTAACCCTATTCCTCTTTTATTTAAAAAAAAATGATTTAAAGATCAGAATGAGTTTTTAGCTTACTCTTTGTAGCAACTGTATAGGTTACCCCTGTTCCTATCAATATGCGATCTATCTCCTCAAGGAGCGATATTATTTCAACAATTGTAGGAATATGCAACCATTCAATAGCATAATCGTAGGAACCAATTAAAACACCTGTCGTGGTTCGAACTTCAGGAATATTGGCAATATTAAGATTTAATAATTCGATAGCTTGAGATATGCTAGGACCGTATAATCGAAAGAATGTGAAAGCTACACCAGAAACTTCTGATGACTCAAAACTTTCTATCAGATCTTTTTGATCAGGTAATTTCGTAGTTATCGTATATTTAGCTTGGGAGTTGTTTCTTAAAATTTCATCAATGTGTTGAACCAAAATAAAAACTTCGTCTGTAGTTGGATTTTTGGCCCAAATAAATTCATAATCGGCCTCTTCTCCAATATAATGCCTAGCATGTGTTATTCTCGAAGTAAGCGCTGTATACTTCCCTGCTACAAGTTCGACGGTAAATTCTTCTAGTCGTTTCATTGCAAGGGGTATACCAGGTCCAAAAAGTTTTATTCTAGAAATACTTATCTCCATTTCAAGATGTCTCCTTTCGATCGAAAAACAGAGATGCCATTAGTTAAAAAGGATTCGCGCGATTTTTTATTTCTCTCTTCATAATTCAATTCTAGACTTTTTATTCAAATTCCAATATTTTTTTAATATTTTATATTTTCTTACCTTAATTCATAAAATTTATCCTTGAGGAATCCATTATGAATGAATATTTCTTTGTTATCAATCCAACTGCAGGAGGAGGGCGTGTAGTAAAATTGTGGTCAGATCAAATAAAACCACTATTAGATGAGTATAACATTCAGTATGAATTTGAGTTCACAACTCATCCCCAGCATGCAATTGAGATTACTATGACACAGATTGAAGCGGGGTATCATATTATTTGTTCAATAGGTGGAGATGGAACAGCTAATGAGGTTCTAAATGGGATTATGAAAGCTGAGAAAAAGGGAGTTTTTGCTGCTTTTACGGTGGGGACAGGTAATGATATTCCCTCAACCTTTGGGATTCCGGAAGAGGATATCGAAACATCTATTCGTTGTTTAGTGGAAGGTCAGGACAAAACATTTGATGTAGGATATTGTGAAACTGCAGATCGCTATTTCGGCGGTATTGCGTCAATGGGTTTTGATGCGGAGGTAGCTGACAGAACTAATAAAGGAAGTAAACGTTTTTCTGGTACACAAAATTACCAAATTGCACTTTTAAAGACAATATTCAAATTTAAACCTTATGATATCGTAATAAAGGCAAATGATGAACTGATAGTTGAAGGAAAAAAAATGTTAGTCGCCATTGGAAACGGAAAGCGCTATGGTGGTGGTATGCACATATGTCCTGCAGCAGATGTTACAGATGGTAAATTTACAGGGACCTTGGTAAATAAAACTGGTCGCATTACACTCCTTCGTATTTTTCCTAAAGTTTATAGCGGAAAGCATATTACTCATAAAATAGTAGATACTTTTGAAGGATCTAAAATTCATGTTGACTCTCCAAAAAAGAAATGCTTATATCAGGTTGACGGGGAGATTATGGGTTATCTACCTGAAACTTTTATCACAAAACCTAAAGCTCTTACAGTAAGAGTACCCGATCCTTGGATTTCATATTCAGATATTTGGAAAACAAAATTGGATGAAAAATCAAAAAATTAATCTAAAAATGGGAAGAAAAGATATTTATCAGATTTCAAATTAGTATTTACAATAACAATATTTCATTTAGAGATATAAAATAACTGAATATTCAGAGTAATAGAATACACCAAATACTGTTTAAAATAATAATTCAGGAGAATATTAGATGAAAATAAAAAAAATCCATGCTCGAGAAGTGTTTGATTCTCGTGGAAATCCGACTGTCGAAGTTGAATGTTATTTGGATGATGGAACTATGACACGGGGTATGGTACCTTCTGGAGCTTCAACAGGGGTACATGAAGCTCTTGAATTACGTGATGGAGGTTCTAGACTCATGGGAAAATCCGTATCCACAGCAGTTTCAAATGTTAAAGACCACATTGCTCCAAAAATAATTGGTATGGATCCAATTAATCAAAATGAAATTGATCAACTCCTTCTAGAGCTGGATGGTACAAAAAACAAATCAAAATTAGGAGCGAACGCTATTCTTGGGGTTTCAATGGCTATATGTAAAGCAGGAGCAGTAAGTCAAAAAATTCCCCTATATCAACATATTGGTAATCTGAGAGGTAATACTGAATTTATTTTACCTGTACCGAGTTTAAATGTCATCAATGGAGGAGAGCATGGAGGAAATGAAATTGCATTCCAAGAATTCATGCTAATGCCTGTTGATGCCCCTAGTTATAAAGAAGCTCTCGTTTTAGGTGTAGAGGTTTATCATACATTGAAGAAGATCATTAAAGCGAAACATGGGGTTAATGCGATTAATGTAGGAGATGAAGGGGGTTTTGCTCCTCCTCTAAATAAAGTTGAAGAACCGTTGAAACTTATAATGGAAGCCATTGACGAAGCGGGTCATACGGGCAAATTTAAGATAGCTTTGGATCCTGCAGCATCAGAATTTTATGAGAATGGAAAATATTTAGTTGATGGAAAAGAACTGGATTCAGATGCTTTTATTGAGTTATATGAGGAGTTTATTGAGAAATATCCGATTGTTTCCATTGAAGATGCTTTTGATCAAGATGATTGGGGAACTTTCCAAAAATTCACTGAACGGAATGGAGAAACACTACAAATTGTGGGTGATGACCTCTTGGTCACGAACGTTGATCGAATCCAGATGGCTATTGAGAAAAATGCTTGTAATTCACTCTTGCTAAAAGTAAATCAGATTGGTTCAGTTACTGAAAGTATCAAGGCAGCTACCTTAAGTCAAGAAAACAATTGGACAATTATGGTATCTCATAGGAGTGGTGAGACAGAGGATCCATTTATCGCCGACCTAGTGGTAGGGTTAAAAACAGGCCAAATTAAAACTGGTGCTCCTTGTCGATCAGAGCGTCTATCAAAGTATAATCAATTAATACGTATTGAAGATCAGCTAGGTGACCAAGCAAAGTATGCTGGAGTGAATTTTCGGAACCTTTGATTCACTTTAGTTAAATGGATTTCTATTATCATTTTTACTTCTCATATTTCTTTTTTGATATTCATAGTAGTCTGTATTGAGTACAAATGTAAATTTAAGGTCCGTCGGATTTTTTCTAATCAGTTAGATTAAAGATAAAAAACGTAATTTTTAACAAAATTACATTTATTAGCTTAACACAAATTGAGACTAATCGCCGAGACTAACTAATTATGGCGAACACATCGTTTTTATCAGCCATAGTTCATATTTAATTTTAGATGTGTCTTACTATGTCCAAATCAAAAGAAGAGAAATACATATTATGGTTTGACGAGCTTAGAATCGAAGATGTGCCATTTGTAGGTGGAAAAAACGCTTCTCTAGGCGAAATGTATCATTTTTTAACTGAAAAAGGCGTGAATATTCCCAATGGTTTTGCAATTACAGCTTTAGCTTATCGTCATCTTCTCAAAGATGCAGGTATAGACCAAGCTGTTCGTAATGCCTTAGAGGGATTAGATACTCATGACATTAGAAATTTGCAAGAACGAGGACGAAAGGTACGTGAAATTATTCGTTATGCCAAGATGCCTGAGGATCTAGAAAATGAAATCAGAGAGAATTATCGTAAACTATGTGAGCTCACAAATCGAAATGATATAGATGTAGCAGTACGTTCGAGTGCTACTGCAGAAGATCTCCCTGATGCTTCATTCGCTGGTCAACAAGAAACATTTCTAAACATTCGTGGAGAAGAGGCTCTTCTTGACGCATGTAGAGCTTGTTTTGCTAGCTTATTTACCGATCGAGCCATTAGTTATAGAGAGGATAAAGGCTTCGGTCATTTTGATGTTTATCTTTCAATTGCAGTTCAAATTATGGTACGATCAGATGCAGCATCATCTGGTGTTATATTCTCAATCGACACAGAGTCAGGTTTCAAAGATGCTGTTTTCATTACTGGAGCTTATGGACTTGGAGAAAACGTCGTCCAAGGAACAGTAAATCCAGATGAATTTTACGTCTTTAAACCAACTTTAAAGCATAGAAAACGGCCAATCGTTGGAAAAAGGCTTGGGTCAAAAGAAGAAATGATGGTGTATACCTCTGATATCCGACGACCTACGAAAAATGTAGATACACCTCAATCAATGCGGAATTCATTCTGTATTACCGATAACGAAGCTCTTATACTCGCAGAGTGGGCAATTATCATAGAAGACCATTATGGAAAACCTATGGATATAGAATGGGCTAAGAATGGTGATGGTGATTATGAAGGTGATGGAGAGCTTTATATCGTCCAAGCTAGACCTGAAACTGTTCATTCTCAAAAATCTGCAAATGTTATCGAAACCTATGTTTTGAAAGAGCACGGAAATGAATTGATCCGAGGTCAGGCTGTTGGTGCTAAAATTGGTCAAGGAGCGGTTAATGTTATCAAAACTGCTGCACGAATTCACGAATTTAAGAAAGGCGAAGTTCTTGTAACAGATATGACTGATCCAGACTGGGAACCGATTATGAAAATCGCCTCTGCTATCGTTACAAATAGAGGTGGTCGTACTTGTCACGCAGCCATTGTTTCACGTGAATTAGGCATTCCAGCAGTTATTGGGACAGAAAACGCAACCAGAGTACTTAAAGACGGTATGAGAGTCACTGTTTCATGTGCTGAGGGCCAAGATGGGGTTATTTATGAAGGACTTCTTCCATTTGAGATAGAAACAATCCAATTAGACGAGATGCCTGAGACTCGCACCAAAATCATGATGAACGTGGGGATTCCCGAAAAGGCATTTGTACAGGGTCAAATTCCAAACGATGGGGTTGGATTGGCTCGTGAAGAATTCATCATTAACTCTTATATTGGTATTCATCCATTAGCTTTATACCACTATGATGAACTTAAAGAAAAAGCAGTCAAGGATCCTGAAATTCGTGATATCATTACTAAAATTGATGAAAAAACTGCTGCATATGAAAATAAGGAAGAATTCTTTATTGATAACTTATCTATGGGAATTGGACGGATTGCTTCTGCATTTTATCCCAATGATGTCGTTGTAAGGTTATCTGACTTTAAAACCAATGAATATGCAAACTTGGTTGGTGGTACATTGTATGAACCTGACGAGTCCAATCCTATGATTGGTTGGCGAGGTGCATCCCGGTATTATGATGAATCTTTCAAACCTGCGTTTATAATGGAATGCAAAGCTATCAAACGTGTAAGAGATGAAATGGGACTAACTAATGTCATTACTATGATTCCGTTCTGTCGAACAGTTGAGGAAGGCCGAAAAGTAATTGCAGCAATGGCAGAAGCGGGTTTAAAACAGGGTGAGAATGGCTTAGAGGTCTATGTGATGGCTGAAATTCCTTCTAATGTAATCCAAGCTGATGGTTTTGCTGATGTCTTTGATGGATTTTCCATCGGTAGTAATGATCTCACACAGTTAGCACTTGGTCTTGACCGTGATTCAGAATTAGTAGCTCACATTTATGACGAAAGAAACGAATCTGTTAAGAGACTAGTTAAATCCGTCATTGATGTTGCGAAACAGAAGGGACGAAAAATCGGTATCTGTGGCCAAGCTCCCAGTGATTTTCCAGAGTTTGCAACGTTCTTGGTTGAATGTGGTATTGATTCAATGAGTCTAAACCCTGACACCGTTGTAAAGACCAAGCTCGATATCGCCAAAAAAGAGAAAGAATTAGGTATAACTCCGTAAAATCTAATATTTTTTCTACTTCTTTTTTTTAATTTAATCTGATTTTTATTTAATTTTCCGTCTCTATTTCTTCTAAGCACTTAAGGCAAGAATAGCCTAGACATTTTTCGGCAGAGACCTTAAGAAATGATTCAGGTTCATTTACAGAAGAAATAGCTTCAACAGGACATATATTTATTAAACGATTAATTTGCTTATCAGAAAATTCATGCGAATTAATTTGTATGAAAATATCCTCTATTTGAGCTTTAATAGGAAGCGGTAAAATGAGGTTATCTGTTTCTTTTCTAACTAATAATCGATTTAATAGATCCATAGTTAATACTAGCAGTGTTAACAGTGAGAAAAAAGCTAGAATAAAGATAAAAAATAGAAGAGGTTGTCCTATCAAATCCTTTCACCTTGTTGCATGACAATTCTTGGATCAAAAAAAAGAAAGATAAGAAAGTTATTGGAATTTGGATAATTAGTTAGAATTCTCGTTATTCCTGCCATGTTAACCATTTCAGGTGGAATGTAATTAAAATATGTGGCTTGATTATTGGAGATACTTACTGTTAAATACGTTTGTCCTAGAACAGCTGTAAATGATGATGTAGCTTCTCCAACAATTGAGTTTTTCAAATTGTTCTGGGATTTGAGAGAATATGGTTTCAATAGTTGAAATGCTCGTTCTAATGATAGAATTAATTCTGCATAGCATACTCTAAATACAGCCCAAAGGTTACCATCATTAGTATAGGCATTTTGGATTAATGATATGGCTGATTTCCTAGCTAAATCTGATTTTTTTGCATTATTAGAGGGAATAACTCCTAAAGATCGTGCAATGGGCCCAGTAATTCCTAATTTAACAGCTCCTTCAGCATTTAAAGTTTCCAAAGTAACTAATTTATTTTTTATCTCTGACTTCTTTTCAATAAATTTCGCAATAAACCGTGCACATTTTTGTTGAGAACGAATCAACTTTTGAACTTCTGGGATTACTGTAGGATAAATAGGCTTTAATACTCCTCCTGCTCGGATAATCCCCCAAGGAAAACGAAATTGCCAAAGGGTTTCTAAAATCCTCTGAAATGAAAAATATCCTATGTATGCTGTCTCTGCTAACTTAGAATACCCCAAAAAATTGAAAAATTTATGAAAGATATAGAAATAAGTCATAGACCTCTCTAAATTTAACAGTAATCCCCTATATTCCCTTATATTCTCAGGAATGAAAATTCCAGTTATCAACTCTATAATTTCAGATAAATGAATCTGTCGAGTGATAGATAGTAAGGGTCTTTCTCTTTCAAGTAAATAGAAAAGTCTAGAAATTGGTACATTCATCATAAATTTCTGTTTTTTACGCTTCCTCTGTAGATATTCGGTTATATTAGCAGGAGTAATCAACCGAGTATCCTGAGATATTTGAGGGATGTAATGAATCCTCATTGATTGAGAAGTTGTGTCAATTGAATTATTATCAGTGTTCTTCATTGCTTATCAAGTTCTTCTTAATTTAGTGGCTATAATTTCTAAGTAATAATACTTTAAAAGTTAGCTAAGTCAGTTCATTTAATTTGTCATAGTAAGCTGTAAGGATCGAGTCAATAATCTGTTTATAACCAGTACATCTGCAAATAATCCCATTCAATGAGCGTTTAACTTCTGATTGGGATAGTGATTTATTTTTTTTCAATAAATAATGTCCCATCAAAATAAACGCGGGTGTACAAAAACCGCATTGGACAGCTCCGTTTTGGATGAATGCTTGTTGAAGCTCTGTTAGAGTTTCTCCTCCTAGGCCTTCTACAGTTGTTATCTTCTTGAGATTAACCTCATGGGCTAATATAAGACATGATTTCACTGGAATTTCCTCTAGTAGAACGGTGCAAACACCACAGTCTCCAGACCAACAAGATGCTTTTACAGATTTAAGATATAGATAGTTCCGAAGAATATCGAGAAGTGTTTCATTTGGTTTTACAAAGAGCTCATATTTTTTATTATTTACAATAAGAGTTACTGGAATAAGAGCTATTTCGGATTGTCTCTTCATCAAAGGATCTCCTTAAGGATTTGAATTGTTAAAATCTCTGTAATGTATAATCGGTACTCTTTAGTGGTGCGAACATCTGTTATTGGGCGGAGAATAGGTTTAATTTCTTCCCAAATAGATTTAAATACATTTTTCGCAGTTTTTGATGATACACCTTTAATTAAATGTGTAATATCCTTAAGAATCGGAGTGGGAGCTATAGCTGTGAAAGCTAAGTAAGTGTTGTTATCATCATGAAATCCTGCTACTCCTACTAGGGCTAAATCCTCCTTAGCACGTGTAACCTTTTTATACGCAGATTTTGATTCTTTACTTGGAAAGGGGATATAGATTGAAATTACAAGTTCATCCGGGGCAAGTGAGCTTTCTTTTACCCCTGTGAAATATTTATCAATTGGAATCTTTCTTAATCCAGATTTTGATTGTACCTTCACAATTGCTTTATGAACGAAAAGAGGACCTGCTGTATCTGCAGCTGGGGAAGCAGTAGATATATTTCCTCCAATTGTTGCTCGATTTCTTAGTATTTCATCGCACATATTATTTAAAGCCTGATGAAGAGCTTTGAATTGTTCCTTCAAATCTACTAGTGCTAATACTTTTGAGATGGGTACTGCAGCTCCAATATGGAGTCCTGTATCTGTTAGCTCAAGTTTTTGTAATTCAGGAATGTTTTTCACGTCTATAATAAATTTTGGAGTAATTAATCTTTGACGAAGCTCTAACAAAAGATCGGTACCCCCAGCAAGTACTTTACAGTCTTTTTGATATTTGTTAAGGATTTCAAGTGCTTCATCTAAAGAATTTGGAACTTCTATCCTAAATTCGGGTAAAGTTACATATGAGATAGTCTCTGTCATTATTAACTCTCCAAAAGCTTTTTCTTTAAAGAATTCAGAAAATCTGGTCTTTGTTTCTGCGTTTCTGAAATAATAAGTTCTGACGTGATAGGTAAATCATAAATGTGGACACCTATAGCATTGAAGATTGCATTACCTACTGCAGCTGGTACGCCTAGCATGGTGATTTCCCCTATTCCTCTAGCTCCATAAGGTCCGTCACTTTGGGGATTATCTTCAAGCAGATAGATTGCAAACTCTTCTGGTATGTCCTCAGCTCGAGCAACAACATAGTCAACAAGATTTGGATTGAGAAGCTTCCCAGTTTCACTGTACTGTAACTTTTCATTTAATGCAATTGATAAAGCCATAACACATCCTCCAAATATCTGTCCATTGCTTGATTGAGGATTAATTACCTTTCCAATATCAAACGCGGATACTAAACGTTTTATTACAACTTCTCCTGTTAATGCATTAACTTCCAAGTCCACACCTTGAGCTCCAAATGTTTCAAAAATTGCAGGATGCCCTGCACCTGTTTCCGGGTCGAGCATTGTCATTTTGGCAATATAATTACCTTTTCCTATAATTGGTCCCCCAATAGAGTCACCTGAAGGGTACATATAGCCCATAACTAGTTCCATAAGGCTTACATTATTCCATGGCTCACCTTCTGGAAAAATTAGCTCGTTTTCTAATATTAGATCATTTGAAGGAATTCTTAAAACTTGACCTGCTAATTCGAGAATCTGCTTTTTCGCGTCTAGGCAAGCTTTTCTAACTGCATTTCCATCCATGAATAATGATCGAGACCCAACAGTTTGCCAAGTGTAAGCATCTCTATCTGTATTTATGTCTCCTCTAATTTTCACTTTTTCTATTGGTAATCCTAATTCTTCAGCAGCAATTTGAGCTAAACTCGTAATTGTTCCTTGTCCCATTTCTGAAGTTCCTACAGAGACTAATAAACTCCCATCCTCATTAAATTTTACATATGCAGAGGATGCACTATTTGGTGGTTGTGCTGGCCCTTTCATGAAACCAGCAATCCCGATTCCCCGAAAAAGCCAAGGTTTATCAACTGGAGGATCTGTTAAATGCTTTTTCAAATCCACCCAGACCTTGGTTAAGCATTCATCGACACTCCCCGCGTCTTCTCTAAGTTTATGTTGGCTTGCTGTCACAGATTTACCTGGTTTCAGAGTATTTATCAATCTAAATTCAACAGGATCCATTTTCAGGATATTAGCGATAATATCGCGTTGTCTTTCGATCATCCAATGTAATTCAAGATGTCCAAAACCACGAAACGCGGTTGCATATGGTTTGTTTGTATAAATTGTATAAGAATCAGATTTTATGTTGTCAATATCGTAAGGGCCTATAGCAACATACCCAGCTGCACGACCAACATTAACAGCGTAATCTGCACAGGCACCTGAGTCCCAAATATATTCAATCTCTTCAGCAGTAATTCTACCAGTTGATGCTACTCCTGTTTTTATGGTAGCAACCATACCAACACGGATTGGTGCACTACGGAAATTTTCCTCACGAGTTAATCGTATTTTTACAGGTTTGTTTCCAGCTTTACGAGACATCAGTACTGCTAGTGGTTCAAAATTGAGCCCAGCTTTTCCACCAAAGCCTCCTCCAAGATAAGGAGAGGTAACAGTAATTTTGGACAAAGGTACTCCAAAAGTGACTCCTAATAGGTATCTAACAGTGAAAGGTGATTGAGCGGAGGTTTGGACTTCAATTGATCCATCAGGACGATAGTGACCTATCGAAACTATGGGTTCAAGGTAAGCATGGGAAACTTGAGGCATTCTAAAAGTATTTTCGACTTTCAGGTCAGATTTCGAAAATCCTGTTTGAATATCTCCTTTACGTAATTTGAAAAGATTAGCAATGTTAGTACCGGGAATAGGGTTGAAAGCTGGCGAATGTTCATATTCATTCATCTTTTCATGGATAAGTATCTCATTAGACTCTTTTGCGAGTATTGGGTTAATTATTGCAGGTAATGGTTCATATACAATATTTATGACTTCTAATGCTCGTTCAGCAATTTCTTCGGTTTGAGCTGCTACTGCAACCACTGGTTGTCCCACCCATACTACTTTTTCAACAGCTAGAATATCCCTGTCTCCTGCATACAGTCCAATTTTTACAGGCCAATCTTTTCCTGTCACTACTGCTTCTACACTAGGCATTGTCTCTGCTTTGGAAGTATCAATCGAAACAATACGAGCATGTGCGTGAGGTGAGGTAAGAAATTTTCCTACAAGCAATTGAGGGATTTTTTCAATGTCAAAAGCATATAATGCTGAACCTCTCACTTTCTCTTCAGAATCCTTTCGAAGAACAGATTGTCCAATATATTTCCTCATGTAAATACTCACCAGTTTATTAGGATTTTATGTCTAAAAATTAACCTCCACCTACGATTTCAAGAAATCCTAATCGATCAAGAGTTATTTTGTCTCTAGTTTTGAGTATCTTATCTAAACCAGTTTCTGATCGATTAATCGGATGACCATTAATTAATAGAATAGTACCTGGACTCAGATTGTCATTTTTCAACAGCGTAGACTCGAGAATAGGATCTTTTTTAATTAGAATTTGAATTACATTGCGAATTGTAGGTTCTACTGAAAACTCTAATTCAATATCAGATCCTAAATTCGTACCGAGCCGTCCGAATAGCTGAACTCTTAATTTCATCGTGTAATAACTCCTTCTCTAATAACCATTGAAAAAGATTCTCCCGGTTTTCTCAAAGAACTTTAAAAAGCTCTAATTAATATTCAAATATAATGATGACAAAACGCAATGTCAAGAAGGAGTTAATGAAATTTGTAAGGAGGGAGGTAAAAGAAAAAAGTGCAGATTGGGGAGAATTAAGAAAAATAAAAAAGCATATTATTGTTAAAAAGGGATTACCAAACATTCCAAATTTAGTTTTACAAACAGATGAAGGTTTTTCATTTACTGCCATCTTACGATGGAAAAAGGAGTTACGGTTATATCTTTTTGATGCAGAAGGAAGAATGATATATGGTCATTCATATTTTGAAAGCCTTAAGGAAACATATTCAGATCTAAAAACTAAATCAAAGAAAATATCACGATTTCCTCAAGTTGAAAAACCTTTGAGTGCAGCCCAGATTAATCAACAATTTGATAAGAAATTTCAGCGTATTTGGACCCAATTAGCTAATAAAATGAAAATATCAAAAAAATTTAGGCGTGATCGGCCTTTAGTCAAAGGAGTAACACAACCAAGGGATGGTATTTACGGTACAAAACTGGAAAAAGGATTCATATATGTACCAGTCGGAAGCACGAAATTAAGGGAAATTTTTACTTTTTACTCTCTATTTTTCTTCATTCCACCCCATATTCGGAGTAATACAGATATTGCAGAAGCGTTATCATTTTTAATGCTTAGATCATTCAAACAGTTTCAAGAAGAACCTCTAATAAAGAATCGTTCATCGACCGAGATTATCCTCCAACTAGCGCCATGGGGGACTTTAAGACCTACTATGATCTTAAACATTTTGAACAAAATCTCCCAGTATTTTGATTCAACTTGGGAGACTCAAGATTTCATTTACTTTACCAGTTTACCTTTTAACGATGTTAAAAATCTTTCTCGGCAAAATCTACCAAAAATTTTTTGTCGTTTATTTGCTATTAGTCAAAATGCAGATTTTCTGCTTCTTGCGAATCTTCTAGGTCTTCCTTTTGGAATAGATTGTTCCATTCCAGTAGAATTATCCAATAATGAAAATCTAAAATTGTATTCTTGGATGAAGAATTGGCAATTTAACAGAATACTTCCATATTTAGAACGAGAAAAGTCAGTTTATACAAAAGGACAACGTAGAGCGTTAGATGAGGCTCTCATGTTTCAATATGCAAATGTATTGGATTTAAAATTAATTTCAGCCAAGTTTGGAGAGTTTGAGATCTTTAATAAGTCAGATTTGCCTGTCATTCTATCTAGACTCATCCAAGTATTTCCAGATGGAAATGAAAAGGAGATCTCATTTCAAAAAGTGGGTCTTCCACCTCAAGAAGCTCGGACTATAAGTCTGATTTCATTAAAGGTTTCGGTTGATTTCCCAATTCGTATTCAGTATCAGTTGATCAAATCTTTAGAAAACAATCTTCAACCAATTTTCACAGGAACACTTGTCATTTAATATATCCTATTATCATTAATAGCAAACCAGCTAGATAAATTATTATCAACTTTTACAGCGTTTAATTACGTTTTGAATCTAATAGCTCCTTGAGCTTATCTAGTTTTCTTTCTCTCATGTAAAGGGGATCTTTATTTGTCTTGAATGCTGGTAAATGTTCTTCAAAGGTTAGTTTTGAAGTAGTATAGAAGATTCCTAGGGGGATTTTTCCTTTTTCGTTTGCTCGCTTAAAAGCTTCAACTTTATTCGTAGGATCATGTGAATCTTCTAAGTAGTAAGTGTTTTCTTTGAACCATTTCCAAGTATTTATTTTATTAAATGATACACAGGGTTGTAATATATCAACAAATGAATACCCCTTATGGTTAATTGCTGCTTTAATGATTTCCTTTGTTTCTTCTTGATCTCCTACGAAAACTCTAGCCACAAAAGCTGCATCAAGAGCTATTGCAAGTGAAATAGGATTAAATGGTTCGTTCGTTACTCCTTGAACTTGAACAGGGGTAATAAAACCAAATTGACTCGTTGGTGAAGCTTGGCCTTTTGTGAGACCATAAACCATATTATCATGAGCTAGATGAATAATATTAGGGTTTCTCAGAATATTATGTATGAAATGGTTTCCACCTTCTCCAAAGGAGCATCCATCTCCAGTCTCGACAATCACTGTAAGTTTTGGGTTTACAGCTTTGATTGCTAATGCAGAGGCTACTGCTCGTCCATGTAATCCATTATATATGTTTGTTTTAATATAATGGGGTGTCTTAGCAGCTTGGCCAATTCCTGAGACCATAACTAATTCTTCTGGTTTTATATTAAGTTCTGATAACGCTGTTTTTACAATACGAAGTATTCCAAAGTTCCCACATCCTGGACACCATGCAATATCGGTGTTTTCAGGCATGTCAAACATTTCTGTTGTCATTTTATATCCTCCTTTATTAAAATTTTTCTAAAAAAGCCATAACTTCCTCTACAGAGAAAGGCATGCCATTGTACTTGAGGAATTTCTCATCGGCCTCAAAATCAAGCTCTAATTTGAGTACCTTGCCAAATTGGGAAGTGGCATTATTTTCTAAAATAACTGATTTTTCTGCTTTTTTTAGAAGCTCCAGAATTTTGGGACTCAATGGATAAACTTGCTTGAAATAAAGGAAGGCTAAATCATCTTTTTTAAGATTCTCGATAGCTTCTTTACCCACACCATATGTGGATCCCCACCCAATCACGAGCTTCTTATAATCCTGATTTCCTATTAATTCTGGTTCAATAATCTCCCTCTTAAGTAGCTCGAGTTTTTTATAGAGTCTTTTTTCCACCATTTTAGGTCTGGTTTCATGGACATTTTCAGTAATATGACCATCTTCGTCATGCTCATCACTATCAACATTTACAAGACCATTACCATAGCCAGGAATACCTCTTGGTGAGATACCATCCTCAGTAAGTCTGTAGCGTTTATAATCACGATCCGTTTTTACGATGTGCATGGTGTTCTTTATTGTTGTTAAGTCTAAATCTGGAATAGAATAATGCGAATCAAGGAAAAATTGGTCCGTTAATATGAAAACTGGAATCTGATATTTATCTGCAAGATTGAATGCTTTTTGTGTTAAATAAAACGCATCTTCAGGTTTTCCAGGTGTCAGTATGACTCTAGCAAATTCTCCGTGTCCTGCATTTAAGACATGTTGTAAATCTTCTTGGCCAGTTCTTGTGGGTAATCCTGTCGCAGGGCCAGGACGTTGGCCAATGTGAAGAACCATTGGCGTTTCAAGCATGCCAGCTAACGACACTCCTTCGGTCATTAATGCAAAACCTCCTCCAGATGTTGTAATCATTGCTCTTCCGCCAGTGTACCATGCAGCAATCCCTTTATTGATAGCTGCGATTTCATCCTCAGCTTGATCAACTATAATGTCGTAGTCTTCCGCATAACGGGATAAAAATACAAGAACACTTGTACTTGGTGACATCGGATACGAACTAATAAAATTACATCCTCCTGCAATTGCTCCCATTCCTACAGCTTCAGCACCACTTAGAACAATGTCATTTAATACTGATTCATCCTTTTGAAGCGGATTCTTAAACTTTCCAGAAGTGACCAGCTCATTTCCTATTGAAAATCCCTTTTTACAAGCATCTTTATTTTGATGGATGATTCTATCTCCCTTCGTAGCAAATTGTTTAGAAAGATATGCTTTTGATATCTCTTCTTTAATTTCAAAAAACGCTAAAATGACTCCGACAGCAACGATGTTAGTATAAATAGCCCCACCTACCTCCTTTGCGATTTCAGAGAAAGGTATTTTGATAACTTGGTCTTGATTTAGGCAATATTTTTCATCGATATTCTTTTCTTCCCCCAGTATAGTTGTGTCTAATGTAATTCTGTGTTTAAGGTGGGATAAAGCCGAAACATGAAGAGGAATTAAAATATCAATACGATCAATGAAAGCAGTGCTTATTCTATTAGATGAAACTCGTATTAATGTTGAATTTGTGCCTCCTCGAATACGAGACATAAATTCGCTTGTACTAAAGCAGTGAAAACCCGCCTGTTTAAGAATACCAGTTATTAAATCTTCTACTGTGGCAATTCCCTGTCCAGCTGCACCACAAATAACAATACTAATATCTTTCATTCTCCTTACATTCCCTGGATCTGTAAAATCATATTTCTTTCTATTTTAACTTTGATAATTACTGCAAACGTTTGCTTTTCTTTTTCTTTAATCGTTTAATGGTTAGTTTATCGAAATTATTTCAACATCAAATCACTTATTTTTCTAGACAAACTTAATTTCAAGAAAATTGTCTCAAGTACTTCTCAATGAATCGTTTTACTTCATTTTTTCCTTTTATTATACCAAAATGCCCTTCGCAGAGATAGTCAGGTACCAAGCTAAGAATTTTTTGCATGGAATACCTCCACTGACTAATATCAGACCCCCATTCAGGCATAAAAGGGCCGTGAATGTCTTGGCCAAATAGTACACGCTCGCCTGTTGTCTTACTGATTAAAAATCCTACAACACTACCAGGAGTATGGCCTGGGCAATGCATAACTTGGAACGAACCTCCTAAGAGTTGAATTTCGTAAGAAGAACTGATCTTTATGTCTATATCCACGGATTGGAGTTTTGTTTGGTACCAATGAGCTGCAGATAAAATTGAATCTTCTTCTGAAATCACTCTTGCTGCATATTCATGAGCTATGATTTTAGAATCTAGAAGATTAGACTTAATTGTTTTTAAACCACCAACGTGATCAATATGGGCATGTGTAACTATGATATATTTAATATTCTCCATAGGTTCTATTGTTACAATGTTCTGAAGAATTCTTTCAATCGATTTGCTTGATCCTGCTCCTGCATCTATAAGAATAGATGATTTGCTGCTAGATACCAAATAAACGCAGCAATCCTCTGAAGCAGTTAAATTGCTGTTTCCAATTAGATGAACATTAATATTATCAAGACAAATGCTTGTCATTGGAATTCACTTTTCAGTATAGGTATAGTAAGCTTAATAAGCCTATTTTTTGGTGGATGTTCCTAAAAAGTAAAATTTCTTATTCTATATTATCGGTGATTCATTCCATGGGAACTCATGAAGTTATCTCGGTTATGGAAGAAGCCTTTGGTGGAATGGATCTACCTGCATGTATTTCACTCGTAGACTCCGATGGGCTCGTAATTTATAACATCGGAGCTTGCGATGATCAATTGATTCTTGAGAGTCTAAATGCGTACTTAATTATGTCATTTGAGAAGACTATGGAACAACTCATTGTATTGAATGAAGTTCTCGATTCTCTAGTGATTAACACTGGGAATAAAGTTTTTTATATAGATGATTTAAGGGGAGGACAGAATATGTTCATTATTGTCCAAACAAGTCCAGAGCTAATGAACAAAGTCCTACCATTCTTAAAAAATGTTGTTAACACCATAGAATCTGCTCTAGGAGGAATAAGAAGTAAATAATTATCTAATGAATCTTAAATTAGATTAATGATCAATTTTGGATGAAGAAAATAACATTCGTATTCTGAATAAAATTTTACACTAGAGTACATTTCCAATAGCAAATTAATTCTTTTGAAATTCAATCAAAGGTATTTGAGAAGGTATAATTCAATTATTATAGAGTTGGTAATAGGAATGTTGTTATTGAAAATTCTTGGGTCAAACCAAAAAGTAATTTATTTCAAAAAAAAAAGGATGAAACTGTACAATATTCTATACTAACATATTCATTCGGATTCAAAGGAAGATAGATCAATGAGTAAAATTAGAGTAGCCATTGCAGGTCTAGGGAATTGTGCATCAGCTTTGATTCAAGGAATCCATTACTATCGTAATGAAAAAGAGGGCACTCGGGTTCCTGGATTGATGCATGTGAAATTTGGAGAGTACCATGTCCGTGATATTGAAT
Organism: Candidatus Hodarchaeota archaeon; assembly: GCA_048887065.1. Classification (GTDB taxonomy): domain Archaea; phylum Asgardarchaeota; class Heimdallarchaeia; order Hodarchaeales; family Hodarchaeaceae; genus Hodarchaeum. The sequence continues at coordinate 24,094 of JBHLKC010000004.1, read as the reverse complement.
TTGTAGCAGCTTTTGAAGTTAATAAAGAAAAAATTGGTAAGAAAATCAGTGAGGCTATTTGGATAGCTCCAAATTGCACCCCCAAATTTACTGAAGTACCTGAAACTAAAGGTGTTGTCTACCCTGGACCAATATCGGATGGAGTAGCTACTCATATGAAGAAAAGTTTTCAATGTTATGATGAATCCGATATGAATCCAGCAGATGTCGCAAAAATTCTTGAAGAGACAAAAACAGATGTTTTAGTTAATTTTCTACCAGTAGGCAGTGAAGAAGCAACTCGGATTTATACAGAAGCCTGTTTAGAAGCTGGAGTTTCATTAGCAAATGGTATACCCACTTTTATTGTATCAGATCCAACCAAAGAGTGGCCAAAACGTTTTGAGCGAAAAGGAATTCCTTGTGCTGGAGATGACATAAAATCGCAAGTTGGAGCAACAATATTGCATCGTGTATTAGCTCAATTAATGCTTGATCGTGGAATCGAGGTTGAAAAAACCTACCAGTTAAATGTCGGTGGGAATACGGATTTTGAAAATATGAAATATGAATCCCGTTTAAAGACCAAACGAATCAGTAAAACTGAAGCTGTAACTAGTGTATTACCCCACGATGTGCCAACTAGGATTGGTCCTAGTGACTATGTACCTTTTCTAAAAGATAGAAAGATTTGCTATTTATTACTGGAAGGTAGAAAGTTTGGTGATCAACCCCTTTCTGTTGAAGTGAAATTAAGCGTAATTGATAGTCCCAATTCTGCTGGTGTAATGATTGATGTTATTCGGGCTTTGAAAATTGCTCGAGATCGAGGGATTGCAGGGCCTTTAATCTCAATCTCATCGTACGCTTTCAAACATCCACCAGTACAAATACCAGATTTTCAAGCCCGTGAACAAGTTGAGGCTTTTATACAAGGAGAAATTGAGCGTTAATTAGTTTAAAGTGAGAGGATTGAGTGTCTTTAAGAACTTTCATTCATGATATTTATGATTTAACACGATTGCCCCTTGGAGTGATGGGTGCAATAGCAGGACTCACTGTGGGTATGTTTGTAGTATTAATTCAGGAGAAGGAGCCTGGAGACAACACAATTCTTCTGATTTTAGAACTACTTCCACAATACTGGGAGCTAGCAATTTTAGGGTTGAGTATTCCTTTTTTGATTATCGGAGCTTCTATGTCAATTAATGACTATCATGATTATGAGGCCGATAGAATAAATGTGAGGATGGATCGTCCTTTAGTCAGGAATCCAGATTTGAATCCCCAATATGTGCTTTTCTTGGCTTTATTGATGATTGTTGCAGGGATTTTACTTTCATTTATGCTTTTCATTGATAATTGCTTAGTGGTCATTGGTGTCGCGATATACAGTTTTCTAGCAATATCTTATAACCTCTGGACAAAAGAAAGAGGATTAATTGGAAACATAACTGTTGCTGCCTGTGATACAGGCCCCTATCTTTTAGCGTTAATCGCAATGGGTGGTGGTGATACTGAAACAACATTCCTTGTCCTGATTATGGCTGGTATAACCTTTTTTGGTGTTATAGGGCGAGAATTAGTCAAGGGGATTATGGATATGGAAGGAGATCGAATTACAGAATCACATACGTTTGCTGTAAAATATGGTCCAAAACGGGCTGTTCAATTAGCTTCTATATTCTTTTTTACTGTCATAATACTAGCGCCACTTCCCTTATTCATAAAATTTCATAACAATATATTGTATGCTGGATTTATGTTTGTCACAATAATATTACTGTTCTACTCAGTCTTGATATTATATAATGATCCGTCCGTGAGTACAGGGAAGAATGCGAGATCCCTTACACGAACAGCACTTTGGACTGGAGCTATCGCTTTTCTAGTAGGTGTAATGTTTTTACCATGAATTTTTATTTAGTTATATTTCAAATTTTTGTTAGATTAGGTTATAGGAATGTTTGGTGATCCTCAAGAGTTTTGTAAGATAATTGCTCAGAAATCACAGCTTCAAGAGGGAGTAAAAGGAGTTCAGAATATTATTATTGAAATATTTAGAAGACAAAGGCAGAAACTAAGTAATAAAGAATTTGCAAGGATTGTACGGATTCCTGTTCCAGTTCTTTCAGCTGTTCGTTCAGAATTATTGAAAATAGGATTTTTGCAAACAAAAAGCGTATTATCTCCAATTGCTCGTGAATGGATTGAACAAAAATTAGGTCTATCTTATGAAATAAATTTCTTTGATGAATTTATTTCAGCTTCGTCATTTAAACTTTCAAAGAAGTACCTTGATTTCTTCTCTCCTGTAGTCGAATATCTTCATCAACGTCCATCTCCAGATTACAAATATGATCAGTCTCGTAGCACAGCTGAGACCGTACTGAAGCGAACTTTACTAATGTTAAAAAATGGTGATGTTGAAGGAAAGCGTATAGTTATATTAGGAGATGATGACGGAGTTTCAATGGCATTGGCTTTTCTTCAATGTGCAAAAGAAATTCTTGTAATCGACATAGACTCCCGTGTATTAGAATTAATTAATACCTTTACCCAAACTGAAAACTTAACTACAGTTCTACAAACCCAAAGCTGGGATATTAGAACTTCTTTCCCTCGAAAATGGTGGCATCGTTTTGATACTTTTGAAACTGATCCTCCTTATACCGTAATGGGGTTTAAACTATTCGTTGATCAGGCTATAACTCTTTTAAAGCCTATTGGAGGAAGTAGAGGTTATATATCATTTGGTAATAAATCTCCTCAAGAGACTTGGGCTTGTCAACAGCATTTGCTAGAAGCTGGTTTTTCCATAGATGAGTTTTATACGGGTTTTAATCGTTACCAAGGAGCTACAATATTGGGGAATACCTCCAATCTATATATGGTGAGCACTGTTCCACAGAAAATAAGAACTTTAGAAATAAAACATCCTGAAAAGGCTATCTACACATTTGATGAGGCAAAACTAAAAGAGTTGCCCACGGTGGGTTATCAAATCATCGCAGAGTTTTATGGGGTAGACTCAGATTTTCTAACAAACGCTAAATTATTATCTAATATTCTAGAGGCTGGTATAGAAACATGTGAGCTTAAAAAAGAGGAAATATTTGTGAAGGAATATTCTCCCTTTGGTTTTTCTATTATTGCTATTTTGGTAGAAAGCCATTGCCATTTGCATAGTTGGCCAGAACATAACTATTTATCATTAGATTTATTTGTATGTGATGCAACAAAAAAAGCTGATAGGTTGTTTCAATATCTCTTACATGAAATTAATCCTGAAGATTATCATAAATTTCAGTTCTTCCGTGGTAAACCCCCAGATTCTAGTTAATTTCTATTGGTGTAAATTATGGAAAACCAAGACCAAACTCCAGATGATTTTAGCTTTTTCAATGAATTGGGGCGAAAAGCAGTTCACTTATCAGTTTTGGCAATTCCCCTTGCTTATCATTGGATAAAAATAGATCTTTGGTTTATTCAGCTTTCATTATTGGCTATAGTATTATTTTTTATACCATTGGAGGTTTATCGGTTAAAAATTAACCCATCAACTTGGATAAATTATATTACAAGACAATCCGAGAAGAATGAACCAGCTAATTATATTTTAACAGCTACAGTATGGCTAATTGCGTTATTAGGGGTAGATTTTCTTTATTCAATGGAAATTGCTGAGATGGCTATTATCGCTACTCATTTGGGTGATTCAATTGCAGCTTTATTAGGCCGTGGGATTGGTCGAAAGAGGCTTCCTTTTACAAAGAAAAAAACAATAGAAGGATATTTAGCTGGAATATTCGGAACTTATATTGTAGGATTTTTATTTCTGCTAATCATTGGAGTTCCTTCATTTATCCTGCCGATTTTGCCTACTATTGTAATTGCAATCTTTGATTTTTTTGAGGATTTACCCTTCTGGGCTGCTGATAATCTGTTTCATCCTATGTTAACATTGATATTTGCTATAATTTTAGATTTCCTCAAAATCCTCCAATAGAATAAATGATTTTATTATAGAGGAATCATCGTATTTGATTGGCAAACCATACATCGTTTATTTTGAACAAAACAACTCTTGCAATAAGGAGTACGACAGCCAGAATTGCCACATCTGATTTCTGCAAGGCTTTTACATGAATGACAGCGAGTTTTTAATCCCAAAATATTATGAGTATGGCTATATCGCTGCACCTTTAGTATTATAATAAGTGCTATAAAAGAAATCGCTAGAACCATAAGAGGAATGAAAAAAGGAAGATCAAATAATGTCACAGGGGATTTACTGGCATCTAGTAAAATCTTTTGAAGATAGATTTTATAAAAAAGATCTTTTCCGTATAAATAATAACTGATGTTATTAAATCCTTTACCGCTATTAAATGGTATGTCTACATTTTTTGTGTCACCTGCTTTCATTCCTAGTAAAGCTTCCATAAAACCAACATTCGGAGGCGTGTGAATATCTGGGAAGCTTTTGTTAATCTCACTTGGAACTTTAGAATCAGCTGGATCGTGAACATACACAGTTCCATTCAGCTGGGTATCAATGGTATTATCTACCCAAAGTGTGTAATTCAATAGAACGACATCATCCATTTCAACAACTGTTTCTGGGGTGATCTCAATTGCTGTAACAGTACTTAAAATATGCAGGTGAAGAATAAAAGGTGTTATTAATAGTAATAATTGTAATGAAACCAAAAATATTCCTATTTTCTTAATGTTCATTATTTCTCGTCCATTATGAACTATACTTATTATTTTTCTAAAGAGTTTCTATTCATTTTGGATCATAAATAGATAGCTTCAATAGAAGTCTGAATAAAATACTTTCAGCGAAGAAAAAAAGTTGATGTCAGGAATGGGAAGACAAGAAAAGATTAATTTAAAATTTGTACTAAAAGGGTATGCTGCAAATAGTTTTACTCGTACAGAAGGAATCGCATTCATTGCTTTTGCCCCGAGTGAAGCTCGTAATCAAATAGCTACATTTAAAGATGAAAAACCACGAGTATTAGTATGTCCTAATTTAGATTGGTCTTGGTCTGATGTGGCAAATGCTGTTGCTGGTGTGGTAACTGACCACGGAACGAGGGTCAGTAGAGGTTCTGAAGTTTCGGGTATTGTCCAAGTTCCTGCTGTATTAGGAACAAACAATGCAACAACAAGGATTCAAGATGGGGATTTTATTGAAATCTTCTGTGAGAGAAACGAAGCTATTGCAAAAGTGTATTCAAAAAGCTTAAGCGATTAGTTTTGCCAATCTTCGTTTATTCTTAAGTGATAAAATGGATTATTTCATTCTTAATTACTCAGATTCTTTAAGATTGTCAGAATTAGATTCAGGTTCCGTTTTCGAGGCCGAATGAACTTCTCGTTCTGCGAGTTTCAACTTCACATAAGAATCCCATTCTTCTTGGTTTTCTTGAAACCTTTTCTCCCATTTTAAGTTTAATTGAGAAATTTGATACGAATATTCCTCTTCAATACTGGCTAGGCGATTTTCTAATTCCTTTATTGTATTAACCATGTTTGAAAATTGCTTTAAGGTTTCATCCTTCTCGGATTCTAATGTTCTTGCTCTTTGTTCTAAAGATTGTACCTGTGCTTGTAAACCTTCGATATCCCGATCTTTCTTTGATATAATTTGTTTGAAATCTTCTGTACTTTGAGTACGTTTTTTGTCTTCACTTCGAACTTTCTTAGCTATTGAGATTGAATTTTTATGTAATAATTCCTGATTAATACGAATTAACTCTTCCGAGATTTCACGGACGAAATCTTCTGCGCGAGGAATTGAGACACTCGTCCGTGTGGCTGCTTTACGAGGAATATCTCGTATAAAGTTCTTTTGAGCTTCATTCATCTGTTCTTTTGACTCTGCAATGAGGGGATCAAAAAGTTTCATAATATAAGTACCTAAATCAAAATATTCAGACATGAATAGTCACACCGCTCAAAAAAGACATATCAGATTGTACCTTTAATCTCCCTTAAAATGCTTATTAGCAAATTCAAGTTCTAATAACTTTTTCTTGAGTGGAATTCCTCCACCATAACCTATTAGTTTCCCATTTTTCCCTATAACACGGTGACAGGGTATAATGATGGGAATTGGGTTATTTCCATTGGCCAGACCAACTGCTCGTATACTCTTTGGTTTTTTGATTTGATTCGCAACCCAACTATAGCTCCTTGTCGTTCCATAAGGAATTTTAATTAAAGTTCGCCATACTTCCTTTTGGAATTGAGTTCCTTGTAAGTCTAATTGACAGTCAAATTGTTGTCGTTCTCCTTTAGTATATTCTTTGAGTTGTTTACTAACTTTTGATTCCTCTTTGATTTCGTTAATCTTCCCAATACTCTCGAAATCAATAATCCAGTTTTGAAATCTTTCTTTTTCAGTAGGTAAGAATATTCGAAAAATACCTTTTTGAGAACTAATAACTTGAAAGTCCCCTAGCGAAGTACTCACTGATTCATGAAAGAGAATATCCGTCATATTATCAGACCTTGTTAAATGTAAAGTTTAATGATGTTTGACCTTATACTCTTATATTATTTTTTTATAAGATTTAAATTAATACTGTTTCTCAATTTCTCTCAGATGGAGCTGTGTTAGAGTTTGCTTGAACCATCAGTTGAAAAATCAGTTAAGAGAGCACAGAAAAATGAAATCACAGAGTATTACATTTATAGGAAATTAGCAAAAAGACAAGATAACCCTCACAACCAAGATATTCTCAATCGAATAGCTGAAGATGAATTAAGACACTATCGATTCTGGAAAACCTTCACACGTTGCGAAATGAAGCCAAATAATATAATAGTTTGGTTCTACTACCTTGTGGCTAGAATTTTCGGTTTAACTTTTGGTGTTCGATTAATGGAGCTAGGTGAGGGGAAAGCTCAAGTAAATTATTCATTAATCGTACAATCAATACCTGATACACAGTCTATAATCTCAGATGAGGAGGCCCATGAGCAACAACTCATTGAATTACTAGATGAGGAGCTTCTAGATTATATGGGGTCTGTTGTATTGGGTTTGAATGATGCGTTAGTAGAACTCACTGGAGCATTAGCTGGTTTTACTCTTGCATTTCAGGATACTCGTTTGATCGTTATTGCAGGTTTGATTACAGGAATAGCTGCAGCTTTATCTATGGGTGCTAGCGAATATTTGTCAATTAAATCAGAAAAAGAGACAAGTAAGAGTCCTCTTAAGGCATCATTATATACTGGAGCCGCATACCTTGGAACTGTATTTTTTCTGGTTTATCCATACATTATCTTTGATAATCAATCCCCTCTAGTCATTCTTACCATTGTACTTGCCAATGCGATGATTATAGTGTTCTTATTTACGTTTTATATCTCTATTGCTAAAAATCTTCCATTTAAGAAAAGGTTCTTTGAAATAGTAATTGTTAGTTTGGGAATAGCTACTTTTACGTTTATTCTGGGCATTGTTGTACGATCTGTTTTGAATGTCGAAATCTAACAACATTCCTAACTGATACATGAAAAATGGAATATAAAATGTGGTTCCACATTATATTCATTATGCAAACATTTAAACACAACATCAAAAACTATTATTTATATTAGATTCAATCCTTACTTCGTTTCAGTAGATGTTTACACTTTTCCTTTTAACAACGTGTAGCGGCTTAAAAGAAGCAAGACGTCTAGATAACACTATAAGAAGAAGCTTTAAATTAAAAATACGATAGTGAACACCTAGAGGATTTAAAATGTCATACCAAGACACTATGAACGCATTAATTCAAAATGGATATATATCCATTGTAGTGATAATGGATCCCAATGGAGGGATATACTGGACTAATCAACCAGAGTGGCAAGTTAATGGACCTGCCTTAATAAAAGCTTGGCAAACTCGTGAACCTGGAGTAAGTATAGCTGGAACTCGTTTTTCCATAATAATTAGCGAATGGGATGCTGGTCGTTTAGTAGGACGTAATGTTGGGGGTGCTGGTGCTGTGGTCATGGTTCGCGCTCCTAATAACTACATATTTCTAACTTGGACTCCTGGAGATGTTCAAATCCCTCCACTTAATATCTACACAGAAGTTGAACGAATGGCAGCTCTATTTAGATAAGTTCAAATCAATTTTCTTTTTGTTTTGATTGATCGGACAATTCTGATCTCAATTCTAAATTCCTTTTTTTCTTTACACTTAAAATAGGCTCTATAAGTATTTTTTTTTCTTTTCCAATGGTGTTCAATTAAAAGATTTGTTTACATTAAATAAGTAAAAAATAATAGGGTTGAATTGATTATCAACTCAAAAGTTACTTTATGAAAACCATTAAAGATTTTTTAAACAAGAACTCATAAGAGGACTCCATTCGTCAGAATGAGGATGAAAAGAATAAAAAAACCAAGCTCTTATTCATAATTTAATCTGAATTCAAAGGATAAAATGCATCCAAATTTCAATTCCTGTTCAAAGTTGAGATTTTCCAATGTATAAACGTAAGGAAGAAGATATTGAGAAATTCTTCTTCTTATATAAAAGGTCACAAAGCTATTTAATTGACAGTTCAAGTGGATTCAGCAATATAGACAAGAAAAAAGAATTCATCGAAAGACTGATGATGCAATTAATCGTTTTATGGTGTCTTCAAGAATATGGTTTTTTTAATAATGATAGATCCTATTTTTTGACAAAATTTAGAGAAATCCAGAAAAAGAATCTTCCTATTGTTTTTAATAGATATTATGATTTTCTAAAATATTTTTTAAAAAAAGCATCACTCAAGTCACATCAAGGATATTATGAAGATGAGCAAATAGGGCGAATCGTTTCATTAAGTCCTGCGATTTTTTTTAGTTTTGAATCTTATACCGATAATATATTCATTCCTGATTATTGTTTCTTTCAAAAGAACATAAAATTAAAACATACAACTACAAAGAAATCCGATAGGAAATATCCTTTCTTTAACCTTTTAGAAAACCAGAAATGGTCTGAAAATGGATTTTTTGAGTTTGTTTTGGGAGCGATTTATGAAAAATTAATGATTAAGACCTTAAAGAAAAATTCTGGGGCATATTATACACCTGAAGCAGTTACATCCTATACAAGCAAGAAAATCATTGAATCATACCTTATTGAAAGAATCAACAAGGAATTTCATACTAAATTCCAAACATTGGATATGATTTTCGGGACCTCCAAGAAAAAGATAATATTGTATCTCTTTGAAGAATTAAGATCATTAAAAATCCTAGATCCTGCTGTAGGTGTTGGACATTTTTTAATTAGTACAGTCAAATTTCTTTTAGAAATCTATATCAAATTATGGAAAACTGCAAAGGATTTAGCACTCAATAAAAATATGGATATCACTGTACTAGATGATTATGGAAACAAAATATCTTTAAATTTATTGAATATTAGTGAAATAAGACAGGTTAAACTTTTCATCACTTTTTATATTATAATTCCTAATAATTTATATGGCGTTGACATAAATAGAGAAGCAGTACAGATTGCAAAAGCAAGATTATTCATCTTTATGGCTAAATTCTTTCAAGATAACGACTCTTGTTTCATTCATCTACAAGACGTGTACTTTAATTTAAAGATTGGTAATTCTATTCTAGGTTATATTCAGTTTAAAAATAGTACATTAACTAAACAGCATAAGCTTGACTCGTACTTTGTAACAGAAAAAGAAACATCTCTGTATAAACCATTTTTTATGGATTCAGATTTAGAGGAGTATGTACGACATGCAAGTATCAATTTAAACCTTGATAATACAGCATTAATGATTATAGAAGAATTGAGCTTAGGACGAAATTCTAAAGAAATTAATAAGGTGGACATTAAAAAGGGTTTATTGGCCATTTATTACTTAACAAAAGTCATATCACCTTCATCCAACCCCAAACTTAAAAATAAAACGATAGACTTATTGACGGAAATAACACGGTTAATTTCTCGGAGATTAGATGAAAAAATATTAAGCATCTATGATATTCCATTAGAACAACTTAATCAAATTGGAACCTTCCATTGGTTTTGTGAATTTCCGAGTGTTTTTATTGAGAAGGGTGGATTTGATATCATTATAGCCAATCCTCCTTATCTCGGTGAAAGTGGAAATAAAGAGCTTTTTAGGATATATGCAAGGGTTTTTCCATCATATTATGAGGGAAAAATGGATTTATGGTATCTTTTTCTTCATAGAAGTTTAGATCTAATGATTGAAGGGGCGTATTCATCCGTTATATGTCCAAATTATTGGATAACTGCGACTGGGGCATTGAAGTTACGAACTAGGTTATTAAATGACACGTTTCTTATTGAATACATCAATTTCAATGAGAATAAGATCTTTAGCAATGCTCAGGGAATCCATACGAATATAATCACATTTAAAAAGTCAAAATCTTCCAATGATAGTATAAGATGCACCCATTTTAACATTACTTATCCTCAAGGAACAGACCTTTTTGATATTCTAAATAATCAACTCCGATTTGAAGCAGATCAGCAGAAACTTGTTTTCAAATCATGGGATCCATATTTTCACTTTTTACCACTAAAAACCAGAGTCATTATTGAATATATTATCGAGAATTCAGAAATGTTGAGAAAGAGTGGATTTTTTGTAAAAGAAGGTATCATAACAGGATTAAATAGCATTAAAAATGGATTAATTAGAAAATATAATTTAAAAGATGAATTAAAGGGAGCGGGTGTATTTATACTTGATAAAAAAAACCCCCAAGACATGAAAGTTATCAAAACATTTTCTAAAGATGAAAAAGAATTTCTTAAGCCTTTTTATAAAAATTCAGATATAAGACGTTTTTATGCAAGAATCTATACATCGAAAAAAATCCTTTACTTAAATAGAAATATTACAGACATAGACAAATTACCAAATATTAAGTCTCATTTGAAAAGATTTACAAAAGTATTATATCAGTCCTTAGATAATCCTCCTTATATTAATCGACCACGGACAAAAGAAATTTTTACTTCACCTAAAATCGTAACTCCTCAAAGAAGTTCTCAAAATACTTTCACATACATTCCAAACGACTGGTATGCTGCTCAAGATGTATATTATATCTTAAATTGTAAAAATAAAAAACAGAGCCTAAAAGCTCTCTTATTGATCTTAAATTCCAGATTAGCTTATTTCTGGTTAAATTGGATGGGAAAGAAAAAAGGGAACCAACTTGAGCTATTCGGTGAACCAATCAGCTTCTTTCCAGTTCCCTTTGATTTAAACCAATTCATTTTGGTTTCAATTTTAACTGACTACATTCTCTTTCTAAACTCAATTAAAAATACAAATCAATTATTTATAAGAATTAAAGAATTCTTAGAAAAGGAAATCGCTGACTCATTGGTTTTCGAGCTCTATTTCAAGAATAAATTTTATGAGGATAAGTTGTATTCATCTAATAAATTTCTCCTCCGAGATAGTGTGCTAGAAAACCTCGTACCTATTGAGTATGAAATATGGGCTCATCTTGCTTATTATGAGAAAATTGGAATTGGACTAAATCAAGAAGAAGAAAGAATGAAATTAATTTTGACCGAAGAATTTCTGAAAATAATTATGGAATGCTATACTTCACTTAAAGATGATCAGCAAATTATGAAACATATCACTAAAATAAATTCCCATTCTTGGGTTAGAAGAATAGTTGGCAACTAAATTATCCAAGTCGTTGGTATATCTTTCTTTTAATGGAAATAATGTATTTTGAGGACTCCATTTGTGCTTTATAATCCTCAGCAAAAAGAAACCACCAAACATTCCAAAGTGCGCGGTAATTCCATCCTTCTGTACCAGGTCTATATAACATTTCATAATTATCTATAAAAGGAGGAGCATATCGCTCAAATAAATCAGGAGATAGTGATTTCCCCTTTTTTATTTTTTTTCGTGCTTCATGAATATATTTAGAGCCTTCAGGTGTATAACAAGCACAGACCGCAGCATTTCTACGCCAACCTAGCCAATCTACTGAATATAACAGATCTTGAAATAGAATTTGATGATAAGGGCTACCTACGCCGAATCCATGATATTTTCTCTTCACTTTTAAATTCTGGCCTATCACCCATAATGTAACTTCATAGATACTCCCAGATTGGTTGATCTTAAATGCAGGTACCATACCACCTAATCCTACATATAATTCGTCACTATAGAACTCAACAATCTCTGGGAAGTGAATTACTGGTAAAATTCGAAAGTCAAATTTCTCATTCAAATATGTCCAATTCTTTTGTGATTTCTCTGAATTTCCAACTATATCCAAGTTAATAACGATGTCTCCATTCTGAACATCAATCTCGGATAAAAATGTACAATAATCTTTAATATGAATTTTCACACCAGAGTTGAAAGCACTATATGCTCCAGAATCCAGCATGATCGGTCCATCGTATGAAAAGAATCCATGAATCCCTTTGGAGACGATTTCATTATGGTACTTCCTAAAAAACCAATAAGAAAAGACAATGCCTGCCTTTCTCTTTACCATTTCCTTATGAATAGCGGATTCTTTTAACCAAGGAAAAACTCCCGGAACAACTCCCAAGTAAAGATGCAAAGAATTCACCTCGAATTCTAAAACCAGATTTAGAAGATAAAGAAAAAAACAAAAAATTTTCTTTATCAACTATTTCGACAGGTAAAAATCTATTGATAAACAAGGTTTGAAAAGAATATCAATCTAAAATTATTGTGATGAGGAATTAACACTTGAAAGGGTCCAAAATTTTACTAATAATTTCATGTGGAAAAAAAAAGACTCTAAAGTTGCAAAAACAAAGAGTAAGAGCATCAGAGGCATATGATGGGCCAATGTTTCAGGTTATTCGTAAAGCTAAGAGGGAGGGAAGGTGGAACGACAACATTTGTCTTGGTATTATATCTGCGAAATATGGATTTCTTCGAGGTTATGATTCGATTGAATATTATGATTTAAGGATGACTGATAAACTAGCGGACCAACTTAATTCAGAAGTAATCTCACGAATTGTAGAATGGCACCGTGAAGAAGACTTTGAATATATCTATGTCTTAATGGGAAGAGTATATTTAAAATCGGTCAAAGGATTGGAAGATTACATTGATACTCGTATTAAAATTGAAAATATGGGGGGTTTAGGATTAGGACAAAGAAAATTGGTTCAATTCTTAGAGAAAGTGTCAAAACATCCAAAATCAGTGTTAAATTTCATGAAATGAGGTCTTGTTTTGATATTTGCCCTTGGAACTCCGATTAATGCACAATTTAAACCATGGATTTATGATTGGACGTTGAAACCAGACGCATTAATGATTTCAGCAATTGATTTCTTCGATGCTCCCAAGATCTATCAGAAGGTAAAAAAAATCGGAATTCATGAGTATCTTGGTTGGAATGGCCAAATAATATGCGATTCGGGAGCTTTTTCGGCGATGAATCGAAGAAAGCCAGTAAAGCTAGATATCATGCGATTAAGGAAAATATACAAAGAATTAATTAATCAGGATTCCTCAATAATCCGAATTACACTGGATTTTCCTGATGAAAAGATATTATCAAATTATAAAGCCTTAAATTCATTAGGTGTACAACCAGTTGTGCCATATAACAGACTAGATATCTTGGATAGCATTCTTGGAAGTGGAAATCTTCCTTCATGGATTTTCATTGGTCGTCTGGTTCCTTTGATGAGAAAAGGGAGGGGGCATTCAAATCGTTTGTTACCCGTTTTAAATGATATAAAAGATCGTATTCGTATTTATGATAAAGAGGGAAGAATTAAAATCTGGACACTTGGAGTTGGAGCACCTAGTTTAATGTCAATGCTAAAAAAGAAAGTTGATGGATGTGATTCAGCACGATGGCGAATTACTGGATCAAATATGATACTCTTACCGAAAGGCGGAGAAAGGGGAGTAGGAAGTGTAACAAAGTGGCGTGGGACACAACATAGGATTGGAGATGGACTTGAACGAAAGCTTGTAATCAAAATTCTTAAACATATAGATAAGAGATTAAAAGGATTAGAAAAGCTTGACAAAGCACTTGGAAAGGAATGTTCCCCTAAACAATTGAAGGGAAAGACAGAAAAAAATTTACCTACTGTTGGATTTTTATTAGAGAAATTAAGAAATAACAAAGATGAGATGTCAGTTTATGAATTAGAACTCCTTTTACGAACCTCAGGTAATTTGAGACTTCTTTTTAATTACTGGGCTGCACTTACATCAAAAACTCAATGAGGATGGGTTTAAGATTTTGTAAGCTGAAATTAGAAATATAACAAATTTTGAAGCTTATAGAAGACTTAAGAAAGTCACAAATATTAAACTTAAGGAACTAATTAAAGAATTATGAACCATTAATGATTTTAATTCTGTAATCGATAGTAGTGCCCTTTTTAAAAGATAATTAAATAGTTCAGGTTAATAAATTATGGATCAAGAATTAGGGACATTTAAAGTTCGGTTTTTAGATGGTAAACCCCCAACTGAAAATAATAGAATCTTAATTCTTGGCAATAAAGTCCACATCCTTAGTGAATTGGAATCCTATTTTAAGGATCAGTCTTTGAAACTTATTTTTTTGGATTTATCACAATTCTTTCCAGAAATTGATATTGTATTAAGAGAGGAATTTTCCGATTCTGCCTCTCAAAAGACAAATGATAAAAAGCAGTTTGAAAAGCAAACGCTAAAAAAGTCAATATCGGAGTCATTTTGGACTAGAATAAATATCATATTCAGAAGCTGTGAATCTATTTTGGGAAATGGGGGATTTTTTGGCGTAATGGTAAATGGTGCGATTAAACACTTGATTAAATCGCAATTGGATACCATTTTTGGACTGAGAAGATTTGTAAACGAGATTCTTATTGATTCTCCATATAATATCATCTATTCCAAGAATTCTAATGTATTTGAAAGAACAAAATGTATTCTACTTTTCTCACAAACACCTAATCCACGAATAAAACCAGTATTTAACGAGAAAAAGAGCGGAGGCTATTGGCATTCCTTTGTATCAAAAGGGCAAGGATCACCTAAAAAATTCATATTTAGTCAGGGAGGCATCAAAAAAGAAGTGATACTGGAACCTCCTCCAGGGACTCATTGGAAACTAAAACAGGAATCAATCTTGCGATTATGTGAAGAGGGAAAAATCCG
The DNA here is from genome assembly GCA_048887065.1 of Candidatus Hodarchaeota archaeon. GTDB lineage: Archaea > Asgardarchaeota > Heimdallarchaeia > Hodarchaeales > Hodarchaeaceae > Hodarchaeum. Next base: position 8,899 of record JBHLKC010000004.1, on the reverse strand, counting down.
TCTAAATAAAAAGGGCAATCCAGAATATTGGGTTCAAGAAAAATATGGACAAATAATTGACTCTAATTGGCTTGATATTTCAAGTTTTGAATGGCAACATGATCAATATTTAGGAAATTCATTTGAAATCTATAAAAGGCTTATGAGATTATGTATGAATGAAGGAGACAGATTTCTTGACCTTTCTACATCATTGGGTAATGCTGTAATAGTAGCTAATAAGTTAAAGATGAAGTGGATAGGCATAGAAGAAAATGAGATTTTTCTCAAGTTAATTGCTGAAAATCTATTGAAAAACAATATATCCTTCTTTCCCTATAAGTTTAATCCTCCTTCTAATGATAAACCCCCATCTGACCAATCTGTCAATCAAACAAAGATGAAAATAGGATCTGATTATTTAAAATCTTCAAAAAAAGCCTCTCTTCATTTGAATGAAAGATTCTATGTAACTAAGACTGAACCAGGTAATCAAAGAAATAAGGATTGGACAAATAAGCTAATTTTAGGGGATTGTCTTGATGTCTTACAATTATTAGAATCAAAAATGAATAAGAGTATCAAACTAATATATATCGATCCTCCATTTTTTACAGGTACTAATGAAACAATTATCATTCCAGTTGGTTTATTGGAAGGACAGTATTTACAAACAAAGAAGAACCTTATCCTTCCAATTGAAGATTTAGCATATAAAAACATATTGGATGACCATGATGCAGTTGAGACCTTCAAAAAATGGTTTGAGGATCGCCTTCGACCGATGAAACCTCTTTTACGTGATGATGGATTTATATTTGTACGCTTTGACTACCACTTCGGAACTTATGCTAAGTTAATCTTAGACAAAATTTTTGGGATAGAAAATTTTGTTAATGAATTCTTGGTTCGTCGAATGAAAAAAAATCTTTCGTTAAAACAGGCTTACCGTCAAACTCATCTAATTGTGCATTCTGACTCTTTGTATGTTTATCGCTGTAGTGAAAAAGCCAGCTTAAATATTTCAGACATACGTAAAAGGAGGCGAAAGGGTCAGGATCCAGCTGAGTACCAGTTTTCTAATGATAATCTCTGGATTGATATAGCTGGCTATCAAAAAACCAAAAAAACGCTGTATCCAACTGAAAATTCTGAAATACTCTTAACTCGAATAATCAAAATGGCTTCAGAAAAAGGAGATATAATTGCTGATTTTTTTTGTGGATCAGGAACTACAATTGCAGTAGCTGAAAAATTACAAAGACGATGGGTAGGAGTTGATATTGGTCATCATTCTATTCATGAAATAAAAAAGAGAATATTGAAAATTTCTCCTAGGACTCCTTTTGATTACTTTACTACTGAAGTGGAAGATTCTTATGAAAAAAGTCGAAAAATAAATCCAAATGAAACAGAATCCCATTCGGTATCAGGAGTCCAAATCACTCCAATAATTAATGGAAAGATAGTGAAAATACAGATAGAAAACTTTAAACCGAAGAGATTAAAAGAAATATCACAAGATCATAATTTTTTAGACTTAATTGATTATTGGTTGGTAGTTTGGGATTATCAAGAAGATTTTCTCAATGTAGATTGGTATTCTTCTCGTAAAATGAAGGGTAAAACTGTTCTAAAGAGCGTTGAGGCATCTATAGCTCACAAATATGCTACAACTGGAGATTTTACGATTGCCATAAAGATAGTTGATGTATTTGGTGCTGCTGTGCAAAACTATTTTGAAGTCTCGATTAAATAGAAAAAGATGAGAAAAAATAAAAAATCTCCTACCTTACGCAGCTGGTATTTAAGAAACAGGCTGAATCCTTTAGAAAAAGAGGAAGAACATAATGGTCGTCTTTCAATCGAATGTTCAACTAAAAAGAACTCATGAAACAGATATTATTGATATTACATCAGATTTAGAGCAAGTTGTTGCCCGTTCAGGTATTTCAAAAGGCCTTCTATCGGTATTTGTTGCTGGTTCGACAGGAGCTATTATAACCCTTGAATATGAACCAGGCCTTCTAAAAGATATTCCGGCCCTTTTAGACAGAATTGCTCCAAAATCAATTGAATACCTCCATGAAAAAACATGGCATGATGATAATGGCCACTCTCATGTCAGAGCATCATTATTAGGCCCCTCATTGACAGTACCAATCAGCCATGGACAAATAATTCATGGAACATGGCAACAAATCGCCTTTTTGGAGTTAGATACTAAACCTCGTAACAGAAATCTTTATGTCACAGTTATTGGAGAGAAATAAACGATTCTTCTTCTATAAATTAAACACCCTTAAAAACCAATTAACTGACTTTTAATAAAACTATAAACGAAAAGAAAAAAGACTGGGGATAAAAGTAGTGAAATCTGTCTTTGACGACGCACATGGGTATTTAAATAGCTCTATCCGGGCCTATGTCAACGCAACAAAGACGATTGACAAGTTATTTGCTTTCAAACTTGTTGTTTTGAGTATGATAGTTGCAGTAGATAGACTAATCGAAAACATGGAATTTGGTACTGATACTCCATTTAAAACTCATATTGAAGACTCTAGCTACTTCATTCCCATAGCTGCATATGAACAGCGAATGAGAGATTTAATGTTGTTGGAAGAAAAAAATCAGCTTCCTACCGATTTGAAATTGTCTCAGCGTCTTCAAAAAGCCTTGGATATCTTAAAAGTGGTGTATGAGAAGTATGGATTACGACCCCTCTTAGCTGTTAACATTAAAGAATTCATTAATGAATCTCAATTTTTTATTTTAGATATTCAAAATTTAGTAGAGTCAAAAGTCCCAAATAATAATGAAGATTAAGCCCTTCTTAGTTTAAGGAAAAAAAAGGAATATTTCTCTCTTCCCTTGAAATAGCCTTCTGAAACCGAAGCCTTAAAATCTTTAAATAATTTGGATTAATCAAATTTTTGCTTTATTTCGTTGTTTCAACACCCAACTCTCAGGATTCTCAATAATTACTGGTTTTGCAGCAGCTCCTCTTTTCACCTCAAAATTTTCAAGTCCTAAACCTTTTGCAAGTTCTTTGAATCTATTTCGAATTGTAACAGGTGTTGTTCTTGCAGGAATAGCAATTTGTTGTTGGGTTCTTCTTTCTCCTGTCTGAATTGAAGCAATATAAATCGCTGCTGCTGCTAAAGACATAGGAATTTTTCCCATTGTTAAACGCCGTTCACGAGCTTCGACAAGAATTTCGATAGCTATTTTTCTTGTATACATTGTTAACCCTAAATTTTCTCCTAAACGATTAACCAGAGTTACAGGATCAGGGGAATTATTATTGACGTTAATGTTTTGAAGAAATATTCGTACGCAACGTCCTAGCTCTTTTACACTAATATTTGCAATTTCAGCTGTATCCTTAAGTGTAATTACCGCATTTTTCTTTCGACAAGCAAGATAGGTTGCTGCACTCATCATTCCAATAACTGATCGGCCTTTGATTAAATCTTTCTTTAAAGCCATCTTGTAAAAAATTACTGCTGTTTCACAGATATCCTCAGATAAATCTAAATGCGATTTAATGCGTTTGAGTTCCATTAATGCACTTTTCAAATTACGGGTTGTTCTATCTTGAACTCTTTCATCCATCTGAGACAGACGAGCAAATTTTGCTTGGGTACTTGAGTCAAGAGTCTTTCCATGTGAATCCTTTGTCTTACTCCCAATTACCGTTCTCAATTCTCGGTTATTAAGAATAGAGGTAGGAAGACCCACCCTGACCTTTGTTTTTTCCTCCTCAGAATTGTACGCTCTCCATTCAGGTTCTCGGCTGAATAAAACACTATTTGCTACTAGTCCACAATCTTCACATATTATTTCTCCCCTTTGATCATCATATAGTAATGTTTTACTGCCACATTCACTACATTTCTCACAAAACATCATTCTCTGTCTCCATTAGGTAAAATTTTAGCACATTACTTTCATGTGATTTTAATTATCGATATTTATTTTAACTTTATAAATCTTTCCGAAAAGTAATATCCTTAATATATGTTTATGATTTGCGATAAATTATACTATATATATAACTACAATTGGAATCATTTTATCCTTAATTTGAAGAAGTAAAGTCGATAGGAAATAGAAGGATAATCTTATCATATTTCAAGTGAATCTTGAACAAATAAAAGTCAACAATAATTTCTAAGAGTTTAATTGGAAAGAATTCGTTTTTATTAATGATACGATATTTTAGACCTTTGCCTCAAAATATATTTTAGAATCAAACGATTCTTTGATTATGGTGATATTTTTAATGGAAAAAGCTGGAAATTTTCCCCCTAATCAAACAAAATATGTTTATGTAACCCCTCATACGCACTGGGATATGAGTTCTCATTCGTGAGTTCCCACCCAAAAGGGAGTGGTATTTACCTTTCCAGAAATTTCGTTATAAGCTAGTTAAGCTTATCGATGACTTGTTAGAGATTTTTAAAAATCAAGAATTTTACTTTACATTTGATGGCCAAACAATTATCCTTGAAGATTATTTAGAAGTTCGCCCCGAAAAAAAAGAAATCTTACTTCAATATATTCGAGACCAGAAAATCCATGTTGGGCCTTGGTATTTATTGCCTGACATTTGGTTAGTGGGACAAGAAAGTCTTTTACGGAATCTGGAATATAGTTACGATCTTTGTAAAGAATTAAATATTCCTTTTATGAAGATAGCTTACTTACCTGATATGTTTGGACATTCTAAAGCAATTCCGCAAATAATAGGAGATATAACAGATTTCTATGCAGCTGTGGTTTGGCGAGGAGTTCCTCCTGAAATAAAATCAGTGCCTTTCCTCTGGAGAGGTGATAGTTCCTCCATTACATCCATTTTTACAGTATATCTTCCATTTGGTTATGGAAACGCTGCTGGATTGCCAGATGACATTGATAAGTTGACTGAAGAGATCAAGACGCTTGTTTGTGATTTACAACCCTTTTCACCAATACCTAGCTACTTATTGCAATATGGAACTGATCATCAAGTCCCTAATCGCTTTGTATCAGAAAAATTATCTATAGTAAATATAGAAAATACAAAAATTTCATTGGGAGCGCTTGAAGATTTTGTGAAAAAGCTCCAAGAAATGGTAAAACAACAGAAATTTTCTCTCCATGTTTATTCTGGAGAATTTCGCTCTTCTGCTCGTGCCCATTTACTTCAAGATACTTATTCAGCTCGCATGTGGATTAAGCAATGGAATCAAAAATTAGAGGATTTGCTTGTTCATTATGCTGAACCCCTCAATACGTACTTATGGAAAATTCTTGGAAAGAAGTATCCAGCTTCATTTTTAAAACAGGCATGGAAGTGGCATCTAAGAAATCAACCACATGACTCAATATGTGGATGTTCAATAGATCAGACCCATGAAGAGATGAAAATTCGATATTACTGGGGTGAATCAATAGCTGAAAGCTCCATTGATGATGTTCTTACCTCTCTTGATGCCTCATCACTAGCATCTTCTGATTCAAGTTGTTATGTATTTAATCCTACAAATTGCTCAGCCATCCCAATATTCATTGAGTTTACTGCAACAGGAGAGGAGTTCTTTCATTCAGTAACGACATTAAAAGGTGAGGAATACGAGCTTCAACCTTTACAATCCTTGTCTGATATCATTTGGGAAATGACAACTGGGGCTACTAAACTACGTACCTTAATGAGAATGTTTTCAGGAAGGCGAATCATGAGTTTATATATCAATAATGCCTTATTTTTTGATGGAAAAAATGTAGAAACGTGTGAGGTTCGCTTAGAAGTTGGTGAAACCCCTGTTGGAGAGTTTAATTTCAGTTCAATGAAGAAAAAATTATTAGAATTGATAGATAATAGAGGATACAAGAAATTTCATATTATTATTACCAAAGAGTTGAAACAAACTTATGCTGCGTTATTACCGCTAAAAGCATGGAGTTTCACAAAATTAATTTTGAATAAAGAAGAAGTTAAAACTCCCATCTCAAAACCACTACAAATTTCGAAAAACCGTGTTTCTAATGATTATTATAAAATAATTTTCAATAAAGATGGGACATTCAATCAAATAGATAAGTCTACAGGGACTATTTATGAAAAAATGCACCAATTTGAAGATTGGGGGGATAGAGGGGACGAATACACATTTGGTCGTCTTAATCCTGAGCGTGTTAAAATTCATGATGTAAAAAGGATTGTTAAAATATCAGGGCCAGTGTTCTCAGAAATTCAACAGACTCTTACTCTAGAAATATTTCAGGAGGTTAATCCTACGAGACAGAAAAGGATAGGAAAATCCAAAATTCCTGTGAAAACTACATTTAGATTCTTTAATGGGCCACGAATTGATATTCAAACTAAGATAACCAATACTGCTAAAGATCACAGGCTTAGGATTTGTTTTAATTTACCTTTTTCATCTGAAGATACATTAACATCAACTCATTTTGGTTTTGTTAAACGTCGTGGTTCTCCAATCCAAGATGACAGTTATATCGAACAAGCTTCGGGCATACAACCCCAAAAACGGTTCATTCGTGTTGAAGATCCGAATAGCAAATCAGGAATCACTTTAATAAATCAAGGTTTACCTGAAGTTGAATTGGTTGAAGGTTCTCGCCTTTCTTTAACACTTATACGATCCATTGGTTGGCTTTCACGCTCTGATATCCCTGAGCGGCCCGAGCATGCTGGACCTTTCATTGCTACTCCTGGAGCGCAGGAGTTGGGGAGGGTTTATACTTTTAACTACAGTTTTTTCATTCATTCAAAGGATGATACAATCATAAAAAGTGCTGATCATTCAGAAATTGCCACATTGTTCCCTAAATGTATGTTTTTCCAAAAAAAGACTTTAAATGATAAAATCCTTGAACCTTTGATAGAGATACATGACCAATATATCAGAATCTCTTCAATTCGGGTTCAAAATGAAAAAATTTGGGTTACGATGTATAATATGTCCAGTGAAACGATTATTACTAAAGCTAAAGTGCCGGATAATATAACTGAAGTTCTACACGTTAATCTAAATGGTTCAGAAAAGGGAAGATACAAAATAAAAGAAGAAATGACAGAATTAATCTTTGAACCTCATGAGATAAAGATTTGTAGTTTAGAATGAGCGATTTTGTTTCGCCTAGGAATATTGTTTGGATAGTTTTAACTTTATTATCCATTAATTGGTTGTAGACTGTTTATTTCTCCCTAAATTGTCTCCTATTCTACATCACAAATTCCGCACCCTTCGTGTGGCATTCCATATTTCTTATGAAGCTCACAAAGAAATCCGCTTTTTTGGATGTATTTCAAAACTCGTTGAACTTCGTGCGGGGCTGAACTATCTTCTTCTGCTATCTTCTTCGCTGCTTTTTGGATCTCATCGATGATATTTGGTTGAAATTCGATATCTCCCCTAGCTCCTTTTTTGTACTGACTTATTGCTGGCTCAGTAAGTCCGAAACGGCGTGCAATTTCCTTCTGTGGCATATGATGAGTATATATGAGTGAATTTGTAATTTCTCGACGGATTGCGGGTAAAACATACCAAACGATAACTTCTTGAGGTTGTACTAACTTTTTAAATCTCTTTTTTTTGTGCACAGACATAAACACCAAATTCAGGTACGGCGATTCTTATCTTAACAATCGTTATCAACTATTTTTAAGTCTTTTTAGTTGAATTCCAAAATTAACAGCTAAAAGAGAAAGTACCATTAATTTAATGTTTAGAGAAATAATTCTAGAAATATTTAGCATGAAAGAGAAATTTCCTTTACAGATGTATTTTGAAGCTAAAGATACTAAATAAATTTTTACGAAATTTATATGATCAATTGTCAATAAGAATCATTTTATGAATTTAAAATTCTGTTAAAAATATGATAGAATATGTATAGTAAATTGAAAATAACATTTACTTACTCTAATAATACAAGAAATAAAAAGATTAGATTTGATCAACAAAAACCTAGAGCATTTTGGATAGGTAATCTTTTGAGGAGAAAGCATCCAAATTTTTAAATATTAGTGAAAAAAACCATACTCAAGAATCTTGTGGTTTTTTGTCTTTGAGGGCTAATTGTGCAAGAATATGAATCTGATAATCCTTATGTTCAATTTCGGAATTGTATTCTAATTCTTCCATACCCCTTTAGTGAACGTCAGAAATATTTGAATGAAGAAATGCATTTACTTCTTAAGTCAGCAAATTATAAAATTTCTGCTGAATATGAGGTGAGTACAAACAACCCAAACTATTTATTCTCCCCTCATCATTTAAATGATATAAAATTTGATATTAATATGAATAACTTGGAACCTATGGTTGTTATTGGTTCACATCTTTCTGCAAAACAACATATTAACCTTGAAGAACTGTTTAAATGTCCAATAATTGATAAATACGAGCTTGTATTGGAAATTTTTGCTAATAGAGCAATGACCGAAGAGTCAAAATTGCAGATTGAATTAGCTGAATTAAAATATGAAAAACCGCGTGAACGGTTACGATTAATGCATCAATTAGGATTAGAGGGTGCATGGCACTCAGAGAGATCAGGGTTTTGGGGAACTGGTGAGAATCCCCTTAATGTATTTGATGCTACCATGACAAAAAGAGAAGCTCGGCTTAAACAAAAACTTGCCTCTTTAAAGCATCAACGAGAAGAACGAAGACGATTACGCAAGCGGTACCATCATGATAGCCTCTATGCGAGTCTTGTTGGATACACATCAGCAGGTAAATCAACAATCTTGAATTCGTTAAGCAACTCACAGGATTCACGAGTTGGTACTCGTTTATTCGAGACTTTAGATACACTTGTACGAAGTTTCCAACTCGACGACTTGAAAGTATTTTGCACTGATACTGTAGGATTCATCGAAGACCTACCAACATTTTTGATA
>JBHLKC010000003.1:0-54441 GCA_048887065.1 Candidatus Hodarchaeota archaeon | reverse complement strand
CTTTTTTTTGGTCTAGGTTTTTAAGTGGTAATTCTTCTTTGTTTGGTATATGGGGTGGTTTTAATCTTTGGAGGTTATAAGCCTGGGTTAATGTATCATTAATGATAATGGATGTCTGATCCGCGTCAATTAATCTCTAATTTTGTTAATAGTTTGGAATCTCATCCTAATGGTGCCCAAATTATTGAAATTACGCAACAAATTCTCGCTAATGACTCTGGTTCCGTTGATCCTCTACTTATCACGTCTTTGACTCAGTTAAGTAATAACAATATGTCTTTACTATTTGATTTTTGGCTTTTACGTGGCTCCATTTTGAAAGAGGCTGGGAAGGATCTTGAATCCATGCAAGTTTTTTTTGAGGCTGTTCAATGGTGTCCTACTGATGTGAGTACTTGGATTCGGATCGCTGAATATTTCAAGAGTCAGAATGAATTATTGAGGGGCTCTTTCTTCTTAGCTGAGGCTCTTAAACGTTTCAAATCTGATTCTAATCTTCTTCAGCAATTTGAGCACACATTAAAACAGCTTGAGATTAATTTAGCTTATCCTCCTGGTTTTCCTAGTTCTTCGTTGACTGCTCCTCTTGTTCCTTCAACTCCCCCTATACAGTCTTCTTCTTCGTCTAGTCAGAGTAATCGTTTGACACTCCCCTCTACTGCTGCTGATGTGTGGAATCAGGCTTTGGAATGTTTTACAGAAGCTTTTGAATCTAAACAACTTGTGTATCTTCAAGCGTTTATTCATTATGCTCATTCTACCATCAGAGAACTTTTAAGATTGGATGGAAATTTTAAGGCGGGATTAGATCGTCAGATAGCTCAATATGGATTGTTTGAGTATAGAACTTTCTTTCTGAAGCTGAATCGTCTTCGGAATGAGGTTATCCATGAGAACTATAATCCTTCTTTGGATGAAGCTCAGGGCATTCATGATCGAATTCTCCATTTATTGAATTCTCTAAAGACCTAGTTGATCTTTAAGTTCTTTTATTTTTTCGATTCTATGTAGATATCGTTTACATAATGTTGAATCCCTGCTGCTACTGTCTTGATTATCCTTTTCTCTGTAGATTTTATTTTAAAATGAGGGAATGAGTCTGCCATTATTTTTTCTATTATGGACTGCCAATCACTGGGATCTTTAGTGCTACTCAACCCATGTGCATGGATGATCCCCCCCTGATCTTGTTGTAAGCTAGTGAGTGCATTCGTTAGCTGAGTAGTATCTATGTTGAAGTATCCCATCAATACTCGATTGGCCCAATTTTTTGGAGTAATTTCTCTGTTATCCCCTAGAATGGCTTGATATTGTTTTTCTATATGATTTTCTTGAATATTTCTTACTAGAAACTTATAAGCTAATGGATTAATTTCTATTCCTATGAGGGTTGTTTTTGGATTGTGAACTGCCAGTGGAATGGATAAATTTCCTACACACGCAAACATATCAATCACTTGTTCTTTTTCTTGGTTGATGTTCATCATTCGACGTCTTTCTGCGTGATTTCCACTTGAAAATGTTAGTTTTAAGGCATCTATCCAGAATTTACATCCTAATTCCTTATGAAGCGTTACCGTATCTGGTGCTCCTGCCAGTATTTCAAAATCGGGTTTTCGTACAATTGTAGTGGTTGTTCCAATCTTTTGTGCAATAGTTTTTAGTTCTGGTAGAAATTTCAAATAGACCTCCCCAATCTCGTTCTTCCATGGGAATAATTGAGGTTTAAGTTCTAAAATTCCTACTTCTCCTACTCGTTTCCACCCTCGTGGGAGTAATCTAATTTTATTTTCAGGGATAGTTTTTTGATTACTCAAATACTGTTGAATTTTATGAAATGGAGTCTGTCTTGCTGTCAAAATTTTCTAAAACCTAGATCATCTGCGATTTCCCTGATACAGCGTCTACAGATATATAGATCATACTTTCGAATTATTGCTCTATGAGTTCCACATCTTCTACATGTTCGTGTTCCTTTGCCGTACTTTCTCTTCTTATCAGTCATCTTTTGCATTCTTACTCGACTCCTAGGTTGAATTCATGCTTAAAAAATGCTATTCCTTCTTCCTTTGTGATTTTATGTTTTGTTGGAATTTTTTTTGCTCGTAATCTACGTCTTTTGTTTCTGTATCCTGCCCTTTCCAAGACGACTGTTGTGTCAAAGCCGTGTACTCCTATTTGTGGGTCGTATTTGATATTAGGTAATTTCAGGTGTTCATCCAATCCAAAAGAAAGATTGCCTAGGTTATCAAAATTCGATACTGATACTTTATCTTCTTTAGCCCAAAACGCTTTTTTCAAGAATTCTCGGGCATTTTCCCCTCGGAGTGTTGTGAACACCGCGATAGGTTCGTGTTTTCTGATTCCAAATCCTCTTACTGATTCTTTTGCTCTTCCATCCGCAGGTTCTTGATTTGTCAGTCGTTTGCATATTGTTCTGGCTCGTTCTAATTCAACTCCTGAGGATCCGACCGAAAAATTTACTGATACTTTATGAATTCTCGGTTTTCGCATTGGTTGAGTTTCCCAGGCTTTCACATAAGCCTTTTCAGTTTCTGTTAGAGGAACTGGTTCCCGTTCTTCTTCTACTGCTGCTCTTCCTCGGCCTCTTCCTCTAAGACTCATCTTCTTTCTCTCCGTCTGTTGTTGGTATTTCAATCAAAGGTTTCTTGTCGCCTATGATGAAGATGTGGTTATCTGTGGTTTTAATCTCCCCTTCTTCCATTTCTAGGGTGATTATGCGGATATTTTTTCCAGTTTGAGTTTCAATGTCTTGGATTTTTCCCACTATCCCGACATTGTGGCCCCCCATGATTAATCCTATATTTCCTTCGGCAAAGGGTATGTGCTGTTCGATTTCCTTTGACTCTAGGTTAAAGAGGACGCTATCTTTAGGAGATATTTCATTGATTGGAATTTTAGATTCTTCTTCTGGATCTATTAGATAATTACCACCATCATGAAATGTCAGTTGTATTTGGTTATTGCGTATTGTTCGTTTTCTTTGTACCCTTAGGATTTTTGTATTCGCTTCTTCTTTTGAGATGGGTTGAAGTTTTAAGCGTCTTCTTCCTCGGTACGGGGTTAAGCGATAAAACTCATCTGTTGGTGAGATTTCTATTACATCCATGGGCCCGACACCGAATTTATAATTTGTTCGGACTTTTCCATCGATTTTTACTACTTTTCTTACCAATATTTTCTTAATTTCAGATAAAGTTTTTGCGTATCCAAGTATTTCTCTCATTATGATTCCTAGGGGGATTGATGATTCAGCTTTCCCTCTCGTTGGATATGGTTTGATTGTAAAGACTCCATGTTTCCGTTTTATTGGATAAGGAATCGGAGCACTTAACCTCTTACTATGGCGGGAACTTCCTTTTTTACCCATTTCTTTTCAATCCTTTATTCTTCTTCGAATGCTGTTATTTCTTCTAGCTCGCTAATGTCTTCTGTTTCTATATCGATTTGTGCTTTCGCCCTTCGTTCAAGGATTTTCTTTCTTGTGTTATCTACCTTTCCAAATCTGCGAATGATTACTTTTGAAGTATGAATTGGGTACATTATTTTGGATTTGTCTGCTTTTTCTCGAGAAATTCCATCAATTGCCAAGCGTTGCTTTTTAGTGTCGACACTGAGTACTTTGCCTTCTGTACCTAGGAAATCGCCTTTTGTAACGTAAACTGAGTCACCTTTGCGAACTGGAACCCTTTTAGCTTTATATTTTCTCTGTAAATCTTTAGATAACCTTGCAGACACCAATTTATTCCTTTTAAATGAGCTTGCATTTTGTCTATTTGTCCTTTGTTTTGATGGATTACTTGTTTTGGTTTTTGTGCCCATTTTTTTTCTCTCCTTGATTAAGAAATGACTCGTGCCGCACTTGCTATACGGGGCCAGGCATCAGCGGCCTCTTTTGCCACTGCTCCTCGGATTTCACTCCCACGGGGTTCTCCTGCGTTGTTTGTAACTACTACCGCATTATCCTCAAAATAAATCCAGCTCCCATCAGCTCTTTTATACGGTTTTTTTTGTCGAATCACAATGGCATGGACAATTTGTCTTCGTAGTTTCGGAGTTCCTTTTTTTACTGAACAAACTATCATGTCCCCGACTTTTGCTGCGGGTTGTCGTCTCAAGCGTGTGCTATGGCCTTTAACACTAATCACTTGAACCATTCTTGCACCAGAATTGTCTGCCACCTGAATAATTGCCCCTGTGGGCAACGCTCGTGTTATGCGTCTTGTTACAAGGCGCATTGCTCTACGTTTTTTCACAACCCTATTCTCCTTTCTCTAGTTTTTCAATAACTACAAACGATACAGTTTTAGCTAGGGGTCTACACTCACCTATTCGGACTCTATCTCCCACTTGGGCATCAATACAAGGTGGATTATGTGCATGCATTCGTATTGTTGTCTTACCATATCTTTTGTATTTTCTTACTAATTCCAGTTGAGATCTTTCAACTGTGACTGTTTTGTCCATCCGATCAGATACGACATCTGTTTCCATTATTCGACCACGAACTGATAATGTGCCATGGAAAGGGCAATTTCGATCATCACATGTCCTACTTGGCATTGGTGCAATGCCTATGTGGCGGGAATATTTTTTCTTCACCATTTACGTTTCATCCTTTGTTTAATGCGGTCCTCATGTCGTCCTTTCATTCGATTGCCATTGATTTCATACAACTGTTGTTCAATTTTAATTTTTAATTTTGAGTCCTGCTTTGGGATTGTTTTTAATCCTCTTTCTGTCATTATTTGCCAGGTGTTTTTTGTTTCATTTTTAATTTCACCCAGAAAGCTTCTATCTGCATAAACAATCTCACAATACCGACCAATTAAACGAATTTTCAAGATACTTTTTTCAGGTATTTTATAATGCTTATGTAACATCGCTTTCTTCCTTGGTGATTGTTAGAATTCGCGCCACAGTTCTTTTCAATTCACGTACTCGACCTGCGCTTTCGATTGCTCCTGTTTTAGCTTTTCCCCTTTGTGTCAGTAATTCTGTTTTGAGTTCTTCTAATTTCTTTTTTCTCTCAGCAGGGGTCATTTTACGAATTTCTGCTTTTCGTAATATTGCCATGGTTATCATTCTTCCTCTTCAAAATCCTCAGATTTCAGTAAGTCTTCTGATTCATCTTCGATTTCAGCTTCAACATCAGATGTTTGTTCCTCTTCCTCTATAATATCTTCAGTGGATTCTATTTCAACATCAGAATCAACTTGAGTTTCTAATACTATTTCCTCTTCTTCCTCAATTTCTTCTTCAGGTTCAGCTGGTCCAAAAACATCTGGGATGATTTCTGCATCATCTGGTAGCATTGCATCGGGTTGCATTATTTTTACGTGTACTCCTATCACCCCTTGCTTTAGTGTGACCTCCATTACTGCTTCTTCTACATATTTCTTTGCTGGTTCTCCGCATTTTGCTACAAATCCCTCTCGAAAAACTTCTGCTCGGGCTCGCTGTGAAGTTAGTTTCCCTTTAATAGTAATTTCACATCCCCGTGCATTTGCGGACATAATTCGCCTAACTAGGGCATATCCAGCTCTACGAAAGTGAAATCCTTTTTGAATTTGAGATATTAGTCTTCCTGCCATCACTCGTGAATTAAGGCGTGGGTTCTCTAAATCTTTAACCTCAAGTTGTGGAGTTTCCAATCCATATACTTGTTCTAATGTGTCTGTAATCTTTCTCACATTTCTCCCTCGTCTCCCGATTACCATTCCTAAACGAACTGCATGGATGACTACTCGATGTCCCATTGGTGTCTTATGGATTTCGATTTTTCCCTGTCCAGCGAGTTTAAGCTCATCATTCAGATATTCATTAACTTGAACGTATTGTAGGTTCTTCGTAATAAAGTTTTTCTGTGCAGCCATTTGTCTATTCCTCTGTAACCACTACTTCCACGTGGGTTAAGGTTTGATGGCTTGGAGATGAACGTCCATGAGCCCGTGGTATAAATCCTCGGATTTTTCGACCTCTTTGTGCTGCGATGTGTGTAATTCGTAATCGACTCACCTCTAATCCCTTGAAAGATGAATTCTGTTCAGCATTCTCGAGTACTCGTAAAATTTCTTTTGCAGCTTTCTGTGGGTAGCGGCCAGAAGGCCATTTTGTTAGATCCTTGCGATGTGGAATTTTTTTGCGATATCGTCGGAAGGGTACACTTCTTTTTTTTTCTATTACCTGCTCTAGGTATTCTTGAGCTGTTTCTAAGTATTTTCCCTTTAGTTCGTGACAAATTTCTCGTGCATGTTTGGGTGAAATACGTAAATTTCTACCTGTTGCGATTGCAGTTCGATCTACATCTAACCCAAAGACTGAGATTTTATAATTTGGCAATTCAAATTCAACCATATTGCTAAATGAGTAGTAACCATGAAACCTTTCTTATTATGTTATACATTACCATTTTTAACTGGTTCTGGCTGTTTTTACCGATTTAAGGGTTCCATTTTTTCGTTATAAAAATCATCTCATCTGTTGATTTGTGCTCCCTTGAAGAATTACTCTAATTTTCCCTGAATTCATTAATTTCTTTGTCATTGAAAGAATAATAGATCCATTCTCTTGTTACTTTTTTCACGTTTTCATTAACAGACATTATTTACCGTTGTTTAGGTTCCTTTAGATATTTTCTATCGAATTTTTCGTTAAATCCAATCACAGTATTAATTCTCTATTAAACCTTCATTTTTTTAACTCTAGTTTTTTTTACCCCCTATAGGTAAGAAATCTAAGCTAGTAATGATTCTTATTATAATTTTCCTTAAAATAGGATTAAATCAAATTAAATTAGTGAAGTGTAAAAATGTCCCGTCGTGGTTTTACATATCGTGGTTTTACCCTTGATGAGTTAAAACAGAAGAGCATGGATGAGTTTATTTCTCTTCTTCCCTCACGTCAACGTCGTTCATTAACTCGTGGGATGTCTACTCAGCATATAAAACTTATGGAACGGATTATTGAGTCTAAAAAATCTAAACGTCCTGTTCGTACTCATTGTCGTGATTTTATCATTCTTCCTGAACTTATTGATGCTGTTGTCTTGGTATACAATGGCAAGGAATTCTTACGTGTTAATCTCCTACCAGAAATGCTGGGGCATTACCTAGGTGAATATGCACCGACTTGTAAACAAGTTAAGCACTCTGCTCCTGGTATAGGAGCGACAAGAAGTTCACAATTCGTCCCCTTAAAATAATCTCAATCCAGTATGAACGGAATGCCTCATTTATTCTTACAATTTGTTCATAGCTGTAATTTTTTTTTATAGATTACTTGATAGAGATTTTTTTATTAAATCTGTATTTTTGCTAAAAATGAGCGTATTACTCGAAAAAATTATATGTGATTACTGATAAGGTAATTTCTCGAAAAGGCAATGTCAACAAAAACACTTCGAGAATATGGTCTGGAATTCATTAATGAAATGGCAAAAGATCGTGTCGTTGCTCAACAAGAAATTGGTGTTGGGATTTCAGGTGCAAAAAGCGTCCTTGTAGGTCAAGCTGGACAAAACTTTAGTTACAAAGAAATGGAAGAGTTTGTTAAGCATATTCGTAACGAAACAGCTCGAGTAGTAGATAGTGAGCTCACTCGTATTACAATTAAGTCTCTTGGTCGAATTCGTGAGGTTATTCAAAGCGATGAGAAATTTCTTCAATTTGTCACAGCTCCAGAGATTGAAGGTAAAATTCCTGAACTAGAAGAAGAAGTTCAGAAGTTGCGAGATCAGATCAAGGATAAAAATGCTGAAATTACCCAGTTTGAACACGAACGAGACGAAATCCAAACCAAATTCATGAAAAACACAGATGAGCTGAATCAGGTTCAGATGCAAGTTAAACGGTTAGATATTCAGATCGAGAATTTACAAGAGAAAGAAGCTCTTAATCTTAAACGAATAGAAGAAATAAGCTCCGAACTTGCTGCAAAAGAGGCGTTGATAGAAACTCTTAAGGAAAATGAAAAAATTCACGAACAGGATATCAATGAAGCGTTAGCCTCTGTTGCTGATACCTACAAAATTCAAGAGAATTATTTCCAGAGTATGTTAGAAGAAGAAGTCAAACAAAGAGAAAAACAAATCAAACAAGAAACTGCATTGAAAATTGAAGAAATTCAAACCAAATTAGATACTGAAATTTATCGTCATGAAGAATCTGAGAAACAACATAAAATCACTGTTTCTCGTCTTGAAGAAGCAGTTTCAATGGCTGAGGAGGAGAAAAATAAGCTTCAAGAGAAATTGACTCAAGTCTATGATGAACGAACTAAAAGGAATATTCTTTTAGAATATACTAGTCGATTACTATCTACTCATCCTCTTTATCAATCAATCTTAATTTTATTAAATCTCGGGGGTTCTCTAGATCTTCCAACCATGGCAATGTCTGTTGGAGCTCATCCTTTAAAACTTCGACAGATGTTAGAGGATCTTGTAACCAAAGGATTAATATCTATTTCCTCTGATGATCCCCCAGTGGTCACTACAATTATGACGGAGTAGTAATTGGGTTAAATCTCCGAATTGAATTTTTTAGCAAATGTTATTTCAAACCTCGGATGTGCACCTCTATTTTACGAGAATGATAACAAAGGATCGTGAGAAATTTGGTCGTAATTCATAAAAGATAGGGTTCTCCGATAATCACCTGCTTTTTTCTCTGAATATTACTTTGTGCAAAGTCATAATAATATTATTCTATAGTGGATTAATCGAGGGTATTTCGTTCTAAGAAAGAACTTTTTTCCTCGAATGAGTAATTTAAACAATCTGGCCGGCGTAGGATAATGGTAGTCTCGAGGGTTGTGGCCCCTCATGTCCGGGTTCGATTCCCGGCGTCGGTCCTTCCAATGTTCAATATTCTTAATGTTGTTTTTTTACAGACACATCCTAAGTTAATATCATTAGAACAGGATCTCTTAAAAAAACAATTATGAGGATAATCCTTGGTCAATTGTTTTTATCAATTATTAGTTGGAAGATTTTTCCTTAAACCACTCAATGAGACCTAGAATCTATTTTTTCATTTATCACTTTCTAACAAAAGGAATTTAGAACATAATATTTATCCAGAATGTTTTAGTTTTTTTTCCTGATTGTCAAATTACAAGAAATCTGTATGAAATACAAAGAAATTCAAAAATGTGTTTGCACATTACTCCTAAATCGATGTTTTACGTTATTTGGTGTCTAAAAAATGAGTGAAAGTCATCCTTATGAATCAACACTTGGAATGGTACATGTTATTACGGGAAATGGTAAAGGAAAAACAACATTAGCATTGGGAATGGCGCTTCGTGCAGCGGGACACGGTTTTCGTACATTAATCATACAGTTTATGAAAAAAGGATGGGATTATGGAGAATTAAAAGCGTTAGAGGGCATTCCTCAAATAAATATCATCCAATATGGGACACCAGAGTTTGTAGATAAAAATAATCCTAAGAAAATTGATCTAGATGAGGCTAAGGCTGCTTTAGATCGTGCACGAGAAGCTATTTTCAATGAAAACTGGGATTTTGTTATTTTAGATGAAATTAATGTAGCTATTGACTTTGGATTGGTATCTGAACAAGAGGTCATTGAAATCCTCGAGCAAAAACCTAAAAATGTTGAAATTATCAATACAGGCAGATACGCATCTAAAGCCTTAATTGAGCTAGCAGATTATCACACGGAAATTTGTTTACATAGACACCCTTATCAGCGAAAAATATTAGCCCGAAAAGGTGTAGAATATTGACTTTGGAAATAGAGAAAAGTGAAGAGCTTTCAATGGATAGAAAGAATGATAAACTAGAAAATATTAGGAAAAAACGGGAAGAATGGGAAGAATTATTCAATAAAACTATACAGAAACATCCCGAACGTCTGAAAAAATTCATGACTACTTCTAGTAAACCGATAAAACAGATTTATGATCCAACTGATCTTCCTACAGATTGGTCTTACTTAAAAGAATTAGGTTATCCAGGTTCTAGTCCATATACTCGTGGAGTACAACCCACAATGTACCGCGGTCGGTTATGGACAATGCGCCAGTTTGCAGGCTTTGGTGGCGCTGAGGAAACAAATGAACGATTTAAATTTCTGTTAGCAAATGGAATGACAGGTTTGAGTGTGGCTTTTCATCTTCCAACTTTATACGGTCGTGAATCCGATCATCCAATGTCACTTGGCGAAGTAGGTAAACTAGGTGTCGCTATTGACACGTTAAAAGATATGGAGATATTATTTGATGGTATCCCTCTTGATAAAGTGACTACTTCGATGACAATAAATGCCCCTGCTGCCATTCTATTAGCAATGTATATTGCAGTTGCAGAGAAACAAGGTCTTAGCTCAGATAAAATTGGTGGAACTATCCAAAATGATATTCTGAAAGAATTTATTGCTCAAAAATCCTACATCTTTCCACCAAGACCATCAATGCGAATTATAGTAGATATAATTAAGTATTGTTCAAAACACGTACCTCGTTGGAATACAATTTCAATTTCAGGATATCATATTCGGGAAGCAGGTTCTACTGCCGCTCAAGAATTAGCTTTCACTCTGATAGATGGATTAGAATATGTGAAGTGGGCAGTAGAAGCAGGAATGGATATCGATGATTTTGCTCCTAGGTTATCGTTCTTTTTTAATGCTCATAATGACTTCTTTGAAGAGATTGCTAAGTACCGTGCTGCAAGGAGAATTTGGGCTAAACATATCCAGAAATTTAATCCTAGAAAACCACGCTCTCAATGGTTACGATTCCATACTCAAACAGCAGGTTGTTCTTTAACAGCTCAACAACCGTATAATAATGTCATTCGAACAACTATTCAGGGATTATCCGCAGTTCTTGGTGGGACTCAATCATTACATACAAATTCATTAGATGAAGCGTTAGCTCTGCCAAGCGAAGAAGCAGTTGAGATTGCCCTTCGAACTCAGCAGATTATTGCACATGAGAGTGGTGTTACGAATACGATAGATCCTTTAGCTGGAAGTTATTTTGTTGAGACATTGACAAACGAAATGGAACAAAAGACAGAAGAATATTTCAAAAAGATCGAACAGCTCGGTGGGGTCATTCCAGCTATTGAGAAAGGATTTTTCCAGCAGGAGATATCTAATGCGGCGTATCAGTACCAGAAAGAAATTGAAGAAAATCAAAGAATAATTGTTGGAGTAAACGAATACGATAAGGATGAAAAAGTCGAAGTACCTCTTCTACAGGTTAGAGAAGAAATAGCTAAAAGACAAATAGCACGATTACATCAAGTAAAGCAAGAAAGAGATAATGATGCTGTTAAAGAAGCATTAGAAAAAGTTCGTCAAGCAGCTGAGGGTACAGATAATTTAATGCCTCCTATTCTTGATGCTGTAAAATCTTATGCCTCGATTGGTGAAATTTGTGATGTCTTAAGAGAAGTTTTTGGAGAATGGAAAGGAGACCAATTAATCTAATAGTTCTTTAGAGGAGATAACAATGTCACAAAAAATACGCGTTTTATTGGCAAAACCTGGGTTAGATGGACATGATAGGGGTGTTAAAGTTGTTGCTCGTGCTTTAAGGGACGCAGGAATGGAAGTCATTTATACTGGATTACATAAAAGTCCAGAACAAATCGTTGAATCAGCGTTACAAGAAGATGCCGACGTTGTTGGTCTTTCAAGTTTAAGTGGATCACATATGGCGTTATTTCCAAAAATTATTGAATTACTTAAACAAAATAACATGATGGATGACACACTTGTGATTGCTGGAGGGATTATCCCAGATGTGGACATTCCGGAGCTGAATAAAATTGGTATAAAAGGCATCTTTGGTCCAGGATCCGATACTAATGACATCGTAAATTTTATCAAACAAAATCTACGAAGACGCCAATGAGAGAAACCGATAGGAAATCTAAGAAGCATAAGTGGATACAAAAATGACGACTTATTTATGTCAGAAATGCCATCAAGAGATTGACCCGGCCGAATTAGAAACGTTACCTGGCATTAGGTGTATTATTTGTGGCCATCGGATCCTATTAAAGAAGAGACCTCCAATTATCAAGAGATTAAGAACTGAATGAAGCAACAAAATTAATCCTGTTCTGTTTTTCCATTAAAGATCAGGACAATTTTTGTAATAAATATCTATGAGAGGGAACTAAAAAGATGTTAAGTATAAGTAATACTATCTTAAATGCTTAAAATGGATAAGATCATCTATACGAGAAAACATTAATTTAAAATTTAACTTCCAAATTATTGAGATAACAGAACCTCTTGCAAGAGAATATTACGTGGGTTTGTAAGGAATTTAGCTCATAGGTAGGTTTATAAGAGATTTTAGGAATGTGAATCACCTGACACGTGGGCGCGTTTCTGCGTTTCAAATGGTAATTTGAGGTTACTAGTAAAATATGAGCGATACTTGTAAGACGTGCGGATTGCCAATAGAGCTTTGTGCTTGTAAAGATATTGCCAGAGAGGAACAAACGTCTATCCGGATTTTTATTGAGAAAAGAAAATGGGGACGAGAAGTTACAATTATTGACGGATTAAGTCGAGATATTGACTTAAGAAGTCTGTCAAAACATCTAAAAAAGAGTTTAGCTACAGGTGGAACTATAAAAGACGGTAGAATTGAACTCCAAGGCAATTTTCTTCGCTTAGTGGCACCAATACTTATTGATGAAGGATTTCCCGAAACTTCTATTGAGCTACGTGAATAATCCTATTTACTAGATCGAAAGGGTAGTAGCTCCCTGTCGATGGAAGTTTATACAAAGGACCACACCCTATCAACCTTTTTTTAAAGAATTTGTAGCGTTTTGAAAATAGTTTCATTTGATAAATGATAATCAATTAGCTAATATTGTTTCAAAAAATGAAATATCCAGAATTTGGTTTAGATCAGTAGAAAATTGTCCAATAGCGGTAAAGACAAGTTATCTTTAATCTTGAGGAGTTTCAATCGCTTCTACAAATCTAGAGCCTGAGATCACTTGGTCAATGGAATGAATAGAACCATGCAGTTCATTGATTGTTTTTGAGATTAAATCGTAATCCATGTTTGTTCCTTCAAGTACTACTTTTAGATTCTCAGTCTTGGCGTCTATTTCGACTAGTGTGCAGTTCACCGCACTAACTCCTTTTACTTGTTCTAAAGCAGTAGCAAATGAAACAATTGATGGATCATGTAGTTTTAATACGTCAAGGACTAGCCGTCTTACTCCTCCACCCTTATGAGAGCTTTTTTGATCTTTCGATTGTGACATTCGTTTAGTAACATCCGAATATTCGCGTTATTTTTGTAAAATGTTGCATGAACAGTCATCAAAAAAAGATTTTTAAAGCTTAGTAAGATAAATTTCGATTGTAATGTCGGATTTGAATCGGTTTCTTGCTACAAAAGAGAAGAAAACTCAGCCTAATCAACCTTCATCTTTGAAACACAAGAAAAAAAGACCAAAAATAATTAATCGTGGCGGATATCCCTTAACTCTAGAACAATTAAGTAAAACCCAGCTTATTTCATTGTTAGAACCTCTCATGGCTGAAATCCCTAGTTTTGTAGCAAATTTAGCATGGACACGCCAAAAAATACTTCCTCAAAATCAAAAAATTCATCCTGAAGAACTAGCTCAAAAGCTGTCAATTCCCTTGCTTGAAGCGTATATAATCTTAGCAAAGTTGCGTTCTATGTAAATTTAATTTGTTTCAGATTGAAACATCAGTTCTGAAATTTCCAGATAGGAATTGAGCTTATTTAAAGCATCATTACAACTGTTTATAAGCGGAGTATTTTCTGTTTCTTCTGCTTTGATTTTTGTTTCCTCTATTTTTTGTTTTGCTTCTTTAAAATGATTCATTGCTTCAGGGATCATCTTATCATATTCTGTAACTGCTTTACAGAATAATTGCATTGCTTGAAAGTAATTAATTTGAGGATCAAATTGTTGTTTTAAAGCCTCGCTAGGTAATTTTTGGAGAACATTTAGTAATGTTTGAGATGCATGAGAAAATTGAATTGCTGCTTGTTCATTTTCATCTTGTGTCATAAAATCTTTGGCTGCTGCTTCATTATAAGATGAATATTGAATCTGTTCCTGGAGTTCATACTCAATACTTGGATTTTTCTGTCTTAAAGCACTGTAGAGCTGTGCTGACTTTTGATAATTATTTTTCGCAACTTTATACTGTTCTGCTTCAGAGGCAACTAAGCCCTTGTTAAAAAGTGATTCTGCCTGATTTTCTAATTTTCCTAAGGTCAATGTAAAAGCCATTTCATGTGTTTCTTTTATTGTTTCATCAAGATTGGGTATTCCAAGGAATTTAGCTTTTTTAAAATTCTTAATAGCCTGATATAGTTCTTTAGGATTTTTGGTATTATTTCCTCGTAATTTGTGAAGATTGCCTGTTGTTTGAAAGATGTTTCCAAGGGAATCAAAATAGTGATCATAATCACTTCGCTCCTGTTCTAACTGTAATTCAGTATTATAGCGATTTATAGTCTCAACGTATAATACCTCGGCTTGAACAGTGTCGTTATTCGCAAGAGCTACCAGAGCTCGGACTTCTTGTATTCGTGCGTCGACACGGAGGAGTAAGCGATCAATATCAAATCTCCAAGAGGAATAGAGATCTGGAAATTGTGTTTGAGTCTCTATAATGTGTTTCTGTAATTTTTGGTATGATTGAAGGGCTTTTTCCAATCGTTTCCTTTGTAATTTAAACTCGGAATTCAAAAAAAGGTGAAAGTGCTGAAGAATCCGGATATAAAAATCCTTTTCAGGAAAATCTTCTGAAGATAACGTTTCGATGATACTAGCGCATTGATTAACTGCTTCTACAGTTTCATCAGGGGAAAGGAGATATTTTTGAGCGAGAAACTCTTTGATATTCGCAAATGGATCTTCGTTCGACAAATTTTTCACCTTATTATAGTCTAGTTTCTCTTTTTGCTGGTTTTTTATTTCCTAGATGTTTGAGTATATTGAAATTGAGGTACAAGACAGTTGATTCATCAATTAACATTATAAAAAATCTTTTGATTTTCAAATTTTTTAGACCTAGAACAGATTATTGGTGAATAACATGACAGATTGGACATCTGAAGAGGGAATTAGTGAAGAGGAGAAAATCTATTATTATCGTAAGGCGGGTCAAATTGGATATGAAGTTTTGCATGCCGTGGATGATTTGATTAAACCAGGCGTGCCTCTAATAAAAATTTGTGAAGCTGCTGAAAATATGATCATTGAAAAAGGAGCTGATGGGTTTGGCTTTCCTACAAACGTGTCAATTAATAACATCGCAGCTCATTACTCGAGTCCTTATGGAGATGAAAAAATAATACCAGATGAGGGGGTTGTCAAATTTGATATTGGCATTCATGTTAATGGTTACATTGCTGATACAGCTTTAACTGTTGTACTTTCTCCTGAATTAAAAGACTTAAAAAAAGCTGCAGAAGAAGGATTTCAAGCAGGGATGGAAATTATTCAAGAAGGGACATTACCATCAATGGTGGGGAAGCAAATTGAAGAAACTATCACAGGATATGGATATCGTCCCATTAAAGAATTGACAGGTCATAAATTGGGAAGATATGAATTGCACGGTGACAAAACATTACCAAATATTAGTATTCCGTATGATCCAGCAGAAAGTGCGTTAGAAACTGGTGAGGCTTATGCTCTTGAAACTTTTGCCACCTCTGGGACTGGTAGCATTCATGAGGTATCTGGAACTAAATATATCTACATGCTCCTCCCTAGAAGGATCCCGATGCGCAATCCTATTTCACGAAAGATTTATTCTCTAGCATATAAGAAATATAAGTCACTTCCATTTGCAGAAAGATGGTTAACTTCATATGATTCGTTTAATCCAGCACGAGTCCGCTTTGCTTTACGTGAACTTTTAAATGGGGGCGGCATTGTTGCTTATCCTCCATTAGCAGATGAAAAGGGAAGCTATGTGGCTCAACATGAGAATACATTTATTATTACTGAAAATGATGGTATAATCGTAACAACACAACCTCCATTTCAGTTTGAAATGCCAGATTCACTAAAGGAAAAAATAGAAACAGAAATAGAGGAAAGCTAATATTATTTGAACTTTATAAAGCCTCTTTCTATTATGTAAAATAAGCATCAAAATCCTATAAATATTGTCATTATTTTCTATTTAAGAAGAAAATTCTTATGATAGGAGCTCCTTAGGAATTGCCCCCTCAATCTGATCTTAAAAAAATACTCATAAATCTTAACAAAAAAGATTTAATCAATAATAACATTTTTAATCGGGCTCTAGAAGACTTAAAGAATATTAAAGAAGAAGATCAGAATTATTTAGTACCTTTAATAGATATGTATGGATTACAAAGTGTTACTGAGGAATTGCTTCATCTTGATCAATCTCTTATTAATATTAAGGCAAAAATGAACGAAATAGCTCAAGCTTGGGAAACGGGGACGTACTCTAAAACTGATACAAAAACCATGATTACAGAGCTGGTTCTACAAAAAAAAAGGAATATTACTCTACGAAAAAATCTTCAGCTGCGTAGAAAGGCTATAGTTTCTCGATTGAGGCGGCTAAATAATAAAGCTGATTTTAATTTAGAAGAGTTTATTTCCCTCCTTCTTCAAAATGATGAAGAAAAGAATATGGAAGAAATAATTAGCAAATTTAAAGAATCATGGGAGAATTACTCTAAAGATCGTGAAGAAGAAGGGGAGATTAAACACGTTTCTCAAAAGCTAGATGAGTTAGAAAGTGACATATTGAGCTCATTAATGACTCCAATAACTGAAGACAATAGAGTTGTTTTTAATTTAGACGAGATTATCAGTCCTATAGACCAGGAGAAAAAGTCACATCCATCCTTGCTTCGTGCTAAGATTAAAAAAGATATTGATGCAGAAGAAGATCAGATAGAACCTACAATCCCTGTTCAAGCGCAACAATCCTATACTATATGGGATGTTGTAGGAAAAGTCGTATTTGATAACAATAATAATCCCATTGGACTATTTCGCTCACCAATTATTGTAAAAGGTACTGTATTTTTTCCTGTTGTTATGGAGAAGCCATTATCTATATCAATATTAAAAGAGAAATATAGAGAAACATTAAAACAAGTAGATCTAGATTTAAAAGTCACAACTACGCAAAAAATTAAATCTACAATAGCTGATAATTTGGAAGTTCCTACTAATTTCGCTTTACAACCTTCTATTTTTAATCAGTGGTTAAGTAATATTGGTGTTGAAAGAATAATCCCCGCTAAGCCTCAACTATCGAAAGTTTACTTTATTGAAGCTACAGCCATTGAGGATTTATCTTCTGATCATTTAGTTGTTAAAGATGAAGATTTGAAACAAATTAGTGTACCTGCCTGGATTCCTGCAAGAGGAGAAGCTGTGATTGACTCTGTCCAAGTAAATGAAGAAATAATTGGTATGGCTGGGTCAAGTTTTGGATCCATTAATGGAATCATGTATAATACTCCTTTTGGTCAATCTTTTGTCATTAAACGGGAGGTTCCCCCTTCATATTTGTTAACATTGTATCTAGAAGGTTTAGGAATTCAAAGCTTCTCTGAGCTACGATTCATAATAGCAAAAAAGCTGAATATTGGTGAGGGGGATTCATTTTCTGCTGAAAACCTTTGGTTAATAAATAATCAAGAAAGACTTCTAATTTCTCCGCATGAGATTGCTGCCTCTTACTATTCAGTCTTACCATCCTCTGCATTTACATATACCAACAAGCTTCATGCTAAAATTGGCATTTATTTCCATTCTGTACCTGAAACATTTCGTTATTTGATTGGAAAATCTGTAATTAAGAAAAACGAAGAAAAAGGCGTAATTTATGGATTTTCTGTCACCAATGGGAATTTTTATGTCCTCTGGGCACCAAAAAGTTCCATTGATATCATCAAGGAACTTGGAAGGAAATCCTCAGATCGTTACGTAAATCGGTTTAAACGACGGATGTCTTTAGCTTTAGGCGTTTCGTACAAAGAAAGTTCATGGCCGAGTAATTTGGCCCGCTATTTCTTAAACTTTATTTGGATGACCGAAGATCACTCGTTGTCAGAGGCAATGTTGGTCATTGAAGATCGATTCTCATTAGAAAAGGTCATATTTTCAGATATACTTGAAATTTCTGAGGATAATCTGAAATGCAAGAAATAACTTGGTTAAAAAGGAATAATGACGATACTCTTTTGAAAACAAAAGTCAAAACCAGACAAAATGAAGATCGTTTCGTTATTGACAACGAATCGTTAACGATAATGGTTACTGCTGCCCCAAAGAAAGGAAAAGCAAATAAGAAATTAATTGCTATGCTTCGGAAGAAATTTAAAACCAATGTACTCTTAGAATCAGGTCAAACCAGTACATCTAAAGTCTTCAGACTCAAAGAAATTACCCCTAATCAAATATTGAAGTTATTAGAGGAAAAATGATGATTGCTATAAGCTGAAGATATAATAGAATACCATTCTCATGCTTTTATTTAATAAAAAAGGAATAAAAAAAAGAAGTAGGATAATTAAGTCTAGAATTTAACTTCTCCCATCATTTTACGCCGTGCGATGAGCTCTTCCACTACTTCTGGGTTTGCTAACGTCATAACATTACCAATATCTTTCTCTTCTGCTACTGCTTTGAGGATTCGTCTCATTATTTTTCCTGATCTGGTTTTTGGAACTGCGTCCGCAAACATGATGATTTCAGGATAAACTGCGGGTCCTGCTACTGATCTTACATGTTTTTGGATGTCCTTTTTCATCTCGTCACTCGATTCAACATCAGCCATTAACGTTATATAAGCAAAGATGGTTGATCCTTTAACAGGATGAGGATAGGGAATAACTGCGCTTTCTGCTACTTGTGGATGGGAGTTGATTGCAGCTTCTACTTCTGCAGAGCCCAATCGATGACCTGAAACCTTGATAACATCATCAGATCGGCCTAAAATGAAGTAATAGCCTTCATCATCAATAAGAGCATAATCTCCAGTGAAATAATGCCCTTCAAACTGCGTTAGATAAGTATTGACAAATCGTTCATGGTCACCCCAAACAGTTCGCATTAAACCAGGCCAGGGTTTATCATATGCAAAATAAGCTTGTTGGTTTGTTTTTGTGATTTTTTGCCCATTATCATCTAACAACACAGGATTAACACCAAAAAATGGAAATGTGCAAGATCCAGCTTTCATCGGGGTAATTGCACCAAAGTTTACCATCATGTACGAACCTGTTTCTGTTTGCCAGTAACTATCTACAATGGGCCGTCCGATGGGTTTATCCCCAATACTACCTTTTCCAACGACTTCCCAGTACCATCGCCATTCTGGAAAGTTACAAACTTCTCCGACTGTACCGAGCATTTTCAGCTTAGAAAGATCCCATTTCGTAACCTGCTCGTCACCAAATTTCATTAACGCACGGATAGCAGTTGGTGCAGTATAAAAATGGGTGACACCAAATTTTTCACAGATCTCCCAGAAGCGACCTCGATGCGGATATGTGGGAACACCCTCATACATTATAGTAATAGCGCCTAATGTTAATGGAGCATATATGATTTGAGTGTGTCCAGTGATCCATCCAATATCAGCGGTACAATACCAAACATCACGATTAGCTGGTATATCACCTTTCAAATCAAGTAAACAAGAATAATCCCAAACGTAATAATTTGTAGAAACACCATAAATCAAATATCCAGCAGTTGTATGCACCACTCCTTTTGGTTTTCCTGTAGTTCCACTCGTATAAAGGATAAAAAGCGTATCCTCGGCATCCATTACTTCTGGTTTACATTCTATGGATTGTTTTTCCATGATAGCCAAGAAATCGACATCTTTATCGTATTCATAGACATCTCCACCTGTTAACTTGATAACAGCGACTTTTTCAATAGAATCACAGGTTTCAATTACTCCTCTCAGATTATTCTTCATCGGTCTGTTTTTACCAGCTCGTCGGACTTCATCAGCAACAATTAGAACTTTACAGTCTGAGTCATCAATTCTATCCTTAACTGATTCCGCAGAGAAACCCCCAAATACAATGGAATGAATAGCACCAATACGGGCACATGCAAGCATTACTATGGCAAGTGTATCTATCATTGGTAACCAAATGCATACTCGATCGCCTTTCTTAACCCCTAATTCTTTCAAAGCATTAGCAGCTTTACTTACTTCGTCTAATAACGATTTGAAGGTAAAATTTTTTACAGTATCGTCTTCTCCCATCCATATTAATGCTAGCTCATCACCATAACCCTTCTCAACCCATCGGTCAAGACAGTTGTAAGTGACATTTAGTTTACCTCCAACAAACCACTTACCTACGAACTCGTCATTAGTTCCAGTTGGAGGTATCCAAACTTTCTCATAAGGAGTAAACCAATCAATTTTTTCCGCCTCTTCTGCCCAAAAGCCTTCCATATCATCAATGGATCTTTTCCATTTCTCAAAATAAGCATCCATATTAAGGACATGTGCGTTCTTTGCCAATTCAGGCAGAGGGTAATATTTTTTTGCCTTTTCTTTCTCTGTTTCTGTTAGCTCTGACATAATATCGCCCAAAAGAAATTTCACTATGGTTAATAATAGAATTCAAGTGTATTACAGTAATATATTTAATTCTGTAATACATTTCACGCATTTTAAAAAATCATTAAGAAGTTTATTTCTTCTTTTGTACTTAATTTATAACTAGATCTAAAGGGAATTGATTTTTAGCGTATTTCATATAGTTTTTTTTTAAAAAGAAGATTTTGAATGTTGGTATTAGGAACAAGGGTACTATACAAATATTTTAAACAAAAAAAAACAAATCTTATGAAAAAAGGGAATGAAATAAGCGTCTTCTAAAGACGCTAAATGTCTATTTTCACGCAGTTGCTTTACTACGAGCTAGATATTCAGTGATTACAGCTAGAGCAGCAGCTAGAAAAGCAAGGATCCCAAGAATGGGAAATGCATCCTCGTATGGAAGCACCCCAGCTAGGAATGGACCCAGAGCTCCTGCAACACCATAAGCAGTGAAGACCAGACCGTAATTTCTTCCTAGATTTTTGGTTCCAAAATAGTCATCTGTTGCAGAGGGAAATAAGGCAAAATTCCCACCAAAACAAAAACCAATAACACAAGCACCAATAATTAAAAATAGGAATTCGGTCTGGATTCCAAAGAAAAACATAGCTCCTCCTAGAGTACCAAACATCAAAATCATAGTAATAATTCTTCCAAGTTTATCGGAAACAGCACCCCATACTATTCTTCCTGCTGAATTAAATATCGATAAAAAAGATCCTGTTGTCACTGCTAAGAAGCTTGCTTCTTCTGCTGTGATTCCTTCCGAAATAAGTTGGCTTTCTGTAAATGTTGTTACATTTCCAATAGTCATCAATCCAGCAGCAGCAGCCAAAATAAACATAACCCAAAGAAGCCAGAACTGAGAAGTTTGAACCATTTCGCTTGGTTTAAAATCTTTTTTACCTCCTATAGCTTTGACTTGACTTGCTTGTGGTATATATCCTGGTGGTGTCCAACCTTTAGGAGGATTTTGAAGTATTTGAGCTGAACCTACTACAAGAATGAGGAATAGGACTCCAAGAACCCAAAATGCCAAGCTAATTCTGCCATTTCCAATGTTCTTAATTAGAAATTCCTCAATGTACAGAAGGAAAAAAGCTCCAAGACCGAATCCTGCGACCGCAATCCCTGTAATAAACCCTTTGAGATCAGGAAACCATTTTACTAGTGCAGCAATCGGACAAACATATGCGAAACCAATACCTGCACCACCTATTAATCCATAAGTTAATGTAATCCAAAGGAATCCTAATAGGGCGTCTCCATTCACAAAAATGTCAACAAATCCTGCAAGGATCCACCCTACACCTAAAAGGATACCACCAATTGTAGCTACTTTTTTTGGTCCTACTTGATCTTGCCATCTACCTGCAAATATCATGAAAACTGCAAATGAAACCAAACCAACAGTAAAAGGTAGTTGAGTAAATAATTTTTCCCAAACATAAACTCCTGTATCACGAAAAAGAGCTCTTTGGAATTCCGCCCACGCATAAATTGAACCAAGGCAGAGTTGGATTATTATTGCCGGAATTATTAAGATATAGCGATTAATTACTTTTTCTTCGCTCAAAATAAAGCCACCTAGTTTTTCTGAATCAAATTTGAAAAATAACCAATTCTTATTCATTCTAAGAATTAATGGGGTAAAAAATTGGGAGCTATAAATATTTAAAGTTTTTTCTTCTCATAATGTGGCTACAAGATGGTATTTGGGAATTCTTAGATTTGTAAAAACTATTTACTATATAATAAAAGATACTTCTTAAAGAAAATAGTTAAAGTTCAAGTTTTTTCTATCTATTTGTATAAATCTTCTCAAAAAAACCTTTTCTCGGCTAAAATGCTTGTAATATGTTTCGATAGAATTTTATTTATATTTAATGACTCAACTTCGTTAATTCATTGTTTTCAATATTTCATTCTCTTAATAAGTAAAAATTTCGAAAGATTTGTGAGAATTTTTGCTAAACCTTCTAGTTATACGAGCCCTAATTTTTGAAAATCTGATAATAATTTACGACGTTCTTCCCAAGCGTCTCTTATAGCAGTTAGATCGTCTAGGATTTCATTGGTTAAACGACTACTATCTGAAAGCATCCCACTTTCAATAGCATCATCAAAGCTGCCTATTTTACCACCTAAACTACTAATTATGTCAAGAATTGTACTTTCTAAGGTATAAAGATAACTAATATCAAACTCCTTTATTATATTGGAATCAAAAAAAGTGCTGATACCGTAATTTGTATTCTTAATAAGGAATCGTAAATCTGAGAAACTTGCCACCAATCGGTCAAGATCGGACCAGGTTGTTATCATTTGACTCATTAAAGCAGCTTCTTGGATCTTCTTGATATCATCTGAACAATTAGAAAGTTTAGTTTCTAGGAATTCTCTCACTGAATTCTCCGTTGATTTTCTCTCTCCTTGTTTTTCATAGTTCCCATACCCAGGAATTTGCTTTTTTAATGAATTTCGTGCTTCTAAGCTTTCAGGATCCAGTTTTACCATTATGTGGGCCTCAATTCTCAAAATTAGGAAATTTCTTCCTCTTCGTCACTAGGTGGCTCTTCCATATCTTCTTCATCAGCTAAATCACTTGGAGTAGTAGTGGCTTTTGGACCTCTATCAAAATCTACCAATGTGTCAATTTGTTGAACTACTCGCTCGAGAACTTGCTTTGTTCTTCTACTTGTGGTCAGATAATGGAGGATGGCACTAACTACAATGAAGATCAATGCTACATTGAGAATTGCTATTGTTTGAAACTCTGGTTGTCCTAATTCTAAGCTTTTGAGTAAAGCGGGGAACGATGCTGCAACGAAAAAGTTCAAAATTCCTTTAGGCGCCATTATAAAATAGGAGAGAAGTATTACTGCTGCAATTCGAAATATCATTGCAGGTGCAAAATGTTTAATCAGAGCTGAAATATCAGGTTGAGCTGTTTGTGCTGCCAATTTTTGATCTGTTCTTGAATCACTTTGATTAAGACTGGCTAGATATGATTGTAATCTCATCATAGATTTATCATCACGTGCAACTTCTCCTTTTTTAAAAACACGACGTTCAACCATTTCTCGTAAGTAGCTAGCTGCAAGGAGGTCAAACCTTTTTGACTGGATACTTTGGACTGTTTGTTCTTTTTCTCCTTTTAATTGCTCTGGTTGAGGTACAAACGTTCGGATACGTTTCAAGTGTTCTTGAATTCGCTTTTCTCGTTCAGTCATAGGTTCAATGATATTTAACATATATGAAGTTTGGAAAGCAATCTCTAATAACAAGTAAAGGAAAAAACCTAATGTGAAAATCGGACTTAATACCATTGCGATAAGATTGCTCGTGTCTATTGATGTTGAAATGAGAATATTTTCGGTGAAAATAGCTATAATAACAATTAATTGAAAACCTAAAAATGAATATATTGCTAATTTAGTGTCTCCTTTCTGAAGAAAACCCACTCCCGATACAAGAGCGACAGGTAGAAGAATTAAAATTGCTGTAGCACCAAAGAAATGTGAAAAATCTGCAATTAGAGTCAAAGGATCAGGAGTAATACTAGAATGAGGGAAGAACCTATTATTAGGGTCTAAGAGTGTGTTGATTAATGATAACATTTCACTAGCACTTGAACTTGTTGCAGTAAAAAAGATGTCACCAATAATTGGGATATTAGATAAAGCTGAACTGATAGAAAGAGTAATAATGAGTGCTAGGCTTGCTAAACCTATAATTACACCTTGAAAGATCAGCAGGATATAATCAAGGATACTGAAGACTTGGGCAAATTCAAACATCGAAGGATCAATACTAGTTACCAATATTGATGGCGTACTAAAAAATCCAAAATCTATTGGTGGTATGCCAATAACTAAAAGAGTAGCAAAAACAAATAAAATAATATAGATAATCCGGAAGAAATGAGCTGTTCTTTGAGTTGTGGGCATTTTTTCACACCGATCCTTTTCCTGCTTGTTTACCTTGCATATAAGTTTTGATGACGTTAGGAAGCATATCATCAGGCCCTACGTTAATTATTTCTACTCCAAGCCCTTTTAAACCGTCTTCCACCTGTTTTCTGTATCCAAGATATTCTTCAAAGATAGCTTCTGCGATTGCTCGTTCAGTTGCTGTTAAATCAGTCAATTTTGTTTCGAAGAGAGGACCAAAAGGAGAAATGACTGTAATATTATTCTTTGCTGATCGTGCCCGTTTTGCAGCTTCAGTGAAAATTACCGAATCAGATGATTCAAGATCTGTCAAGAAAACGTAAAATGATGCTCTAGGTAATCTTTGCATAACATAATCAACTGCAGCTAAAGGATCAGATCGGCCCTCCGGTTCTACGAGTGCTAGAATTTCAAGTAATTGAAAAAACATCCCCTTTTTACTTCCAGGTGGAAGATAAGATGTTGGACGATCTGCATATGTTATCATCCCAAAAAGGTCTTGGCGTTCCTCTGCCATTTTCATTACAAGCATGACAGAACGAATAGCAAAATCCAATTTAGTATTATATGGAAGTCCTGCACCCATACTACCGCTATGATCAAGGAATAAAATCAATCGGATGTTTTTCTCGGCTTCAAACTCCCTAATCATAAGCTCCCCTGTCCGACTGAAAGCTTTCCAATCAAGAGATTTAAAGGGAGCTCCAGGGTAATATCGTGCTAATGCATGGAAGTCGTCTCCCATCCCTTTTTGTTTTGTTCTGTGGGAACCAAACATTTTTCCTTGTTGTCGTCGTTTACTTAATGCCTCCATTCTTCGTATATCTTCATAAGATGGGTAACAGAGAATTTCAGTATAGAAATGACGGACATCTTCTTCAAAATAAAACCCTAATCTGTCATGTATGATAACCTTTACAGGTCCTATACGGTAAACTCCTCTTGTACTCACTTGTACTATATAAGAAAATTCCTTAGTTTCTTTACCAGAAAGCTGTGTAATAATGAAATTTTCTCCTAAAACAATTTCAAACATGTCTGGAATAGCATCATATATCTCTAGAAAATCTAGTCTGCGTCTGCCCGTATTTTCAACCCTAACCGTAACATGAACATATTCTCCTGCAAAAGCTTTTTCTCGGTCTACAGTTCTGGTGACTCGAATAAGAGATGCGTTAGCTGATGCTCGGAAAAAGGGTAAACCAATAAGACTGGCCAAAATTAATAAAGTACCCAGAAACATTCCATAATCTACAATCGGAGAGCTATTAAGAATATCTACCGCTTCTAAAATAACACCTAGGTCTAGAGTAGCATTCTGGGGAGTTTCTTCTGTTGTTTGTTGAGTTAATCCTTCCCCTTCAAAGATAATAGGAATCATAGTAGAAAGAGTACCGATTCCTTTTGCACTTAACCCAACTGATAATAATAATATACCACCGATTGCTATAAAAGCACCGCGGGAGGAGAGCATTCAGAGATACACCTTTTGTACTATTTTCATTTCATAAGATTTTAAGTAAGGAGACTAATTAATCTTCATACACTTCTTCTACATATTCTTCATAGATCATTTCTTCTTCAATAGGATCTACTGGAATTATTACGCTATCACGTATGTCTTCTGAAATCCTAATTGCAGTAATTCCTTCTAATTCAGCCTCTGGTTTGAGAATAAGACGATGATGGACAATATGAGGGATCATAAGAAGGATATCATCTGGTATAACAAAATCACGTCCATGAATTGCTGCTCGTGCTTTACCAGCCAATAGCAGACTTTCACTTCCTCTAGGAGAGCATCCTAATACTAAACGAGGATCTGTACGGGTAGATATAGTGATATCGCGTATCAACTCCAATATTTCAGGACAAACATAAACTCTTTTGACTACTTCCATCATAGCTACAATGGTTTGAGGAGATACAACCTGCTGGAGTGTGGCAGGTACAGGTTCATTCTTAAATTTAATGATACGGAGTTCATCATCTGGAGAAGAATGAAAAATAATGACCTTTATCATGAACCTATCTAATTGGGCTTCAGGTAGAGGATATGTTCCTTCTTGTTCAACTGGGTTTGCAGTAGCCATTACAACAAATGGTTGATCGAGTAAATGTGTTTCTCCTTCAATTGATACTTGACCTTCAGCCATAGCTTCAAGCATAGCTGATTGAGTCTTTGGAGGAGCACGATTAATCTCATCTGCAAGTATTACATTCCCAAAAATAGGCCCTTTTTTAAGACGAAAAGTGCCTGTTTTAGGATTGAAAATATTTGTACCAACGATATCAGACGGAAGCATATCAGGCGTAAATTGAATTCGACTATATACGGTACCTAGACACTTAGAGAAGGTTCGAGCCATATATGTTTTTCCAATACCTGGGACACCTTCTAAATACACATGCTTTCCAGTTAACATTGCTATCCAAAGCATTTCAAATATTTCAGTTCTTCCGATGTAAACTTTGCGGATTTGCCCCATAATCTGTTGATACGCACGAGCAACGTCAGCAACATCTAACATTTCGAATGTTAGTTCGTCACCAGTGAAATCTTTTCCTTTTACGTCGGGTTTACTCATTTTTTCCACTTCTAGCTTAATTTCTAAACTTTCTTAGGTTTCTTTAACTAATAAGATTAAGTTATCTCAGCTCCAATAGTCTTAAGGAAGAGATAATGGCTTAAAAACTCCTCTTCTGAAATTGGGGCTCTCGAATAGATGATTCGTTCAATTGCAGAAAGACCTGCACTTGTTGCTTTGAAATCAAATCGGTCAGGAAACTCACTTTCAAGGTAAGAAGCAATCACCTCAGGTGTAAGATCAGCATCAGGGTTATATCGCCGAATAAGATTACGTTTAAGTCGACGATAAATGAGTTCTAACCCACGTGAATATTGTCTGTATTCGAGGAACCATCGCATTTTAACAGCGAAAAAGCTTCGCCCATAGTAACGTTCAACACGGGTTAACAGAAGAGGTTTAGCCTGTGTTCTTTTAGGCATAAAACGTCGTGATAAAATTATCGCAATAATTGGTAGTGCTCCCGCAAATAATGGAAACATAGAAATCATATCTAAAAATTTCAAGTAAAGACTCAATGGCAGGATGGGTGATAACGGATGATTAGCAAGATGGCCTTCATCAAATATGACCGCTTGATCAGTCCGATTATTCATTATCATATCAACTACGTTATCAGCAAACTTGTCATTATCAAAATTCGCTGCATTTGGATATGTTGTTGTATCTAAATAGAGATTTATAAAAATGGAAGGATCAGAACATAGAATAATTTGCCCTCCCAAAGGAAAGGGGAAATAAACAAAGACAGGAAAACCAAGATTAGGATGAGCCCACTCATTTAAATCAGGTTCAATATCGTTAACATCTCTTTTAGCTGCTGCGAGATCAGATTCTAACCATGACTCTGAGCTGCTATACAATACTGCTATCTGAAGACTGAATGAAACTTCAGGTAGTTCTATTCCTAGTGCGTCCAATTGAGGATTATTATATGCTGCGGAAATAGTTGCAGGAAATTCCCCCATTGGAACCCATTGAGTAATGTATTCTGGATTTTCAGGATAGCCCTCAGATGTACGATTTGGATAGCGAACTTTCATAGTAATGACTGAAGCAAAATTTCCAATTACACCGTTTCCACTGAGTCCAGAAGTGAAATCTGAAACCCATGGAGCGGGCATTTGATAACTTGTCCCCTCTTGTATTGAAGATGCCGGAGAACTAAAAATGGGTGTAAGAGGTGTATCGTTATAGCTTCCTTGATCTGCAAGAAGGCTACCATTTATGGCAATACCTGCAATCGGAAAGTTGAATGATACATTAGTATTGGTACTAGCATTAGATCCGCTTATATCACTAGTGTTAGAACCCATTCCAAATAGATTAATGGTATCAGAGCCACCAAATCCCCCCAAATTGATCTGAGACATAAATCCCAAGAATATTGAAAGTACTCCTAAAATGTCGTTTGCAGTTCCAAAATCATCTGCGATTAATACACGACCCCCATTAATAGCATACATCAAAATTGCTAATGATTCAGAAAAATCATAATTAACCGCAGGTCCAAGAATAATAAGTGAGCCTTGGCTATCGTTCATTTCGGAAGAATTCAATCTATTAAGTATATTACTACTACCAACTATAGTAGAAATGTGTCCTCTCTCGGGATGATTTTCAAATTTCCGCATAAATGTACTGGCACCATTCCATCCTTCATTATAGATAGAGAAGTTAGTTGAGTTTGCTCGAGGGAGGAAAATTCCCCAAAAGAATGCTGAGACAAAAGGATAGGTGATCAAAATCGCTAGGATAATCATTGCACTAGTCGTTCGATTTATCTCAACCATGACATTCACTTTATTGTGATTATTTTTCTAATACTATTAGTATTCTTCACCTGTTTCGGCAATTTCCCCTATTGAGGTAGCCAATTGAAGGAACTGATGGAGTCCTGATAAACCATCTTTGAATTCTTGGGTTGTGAGAGGAGTTTGGCCATACCTTGCTTTTTCAAAGGCCATAACAATAGCATTGATAGCACTAGGATCTAAATCCCCTCGATTCATTAGTTTCACCCCTAACTGTCGTGCAGATTCATTAGGGGCTCGACCAACACCAAGAAATCCCTCTGAAGCAAGTGTCATTGTTTGCCACATAAGCACTGATGCTTCACGAAACATTTGTTGACGCGCTAATTGCCGAATTTGAACAAGACGCTGTTCGATCTCCTGTTCAAGTATAGTCTTTGAAGGACCGCCGATTCCTAAGGTATCTTTTAGAACATTTCTTAATTGATCGCGGAAATAATATGCTAAAAAACCAATGATAATAAAAACAGCTAGTATAGATACAGGGATTAACAAATCTAGTATGTTTTGTGCAAAGAAATTGATTTCTATCATCCTTATCACGAGTTTCATATTTTTGTTTAATGGAGTGCAAAGATCTTTATTAACTTTGATTGGTAGCTTTTTTGTTTTAATAAATCTTTTTTTCTTATTTTCTCTTTAAATCTTATACATTGTAATATTTTTAGAGTTTATGAAGATTTTTTTATCATGACGAAATTTTTTAGATACTCCGTGTTGCTTTATATCGTTCATATAACACAGCCAATCCTGTTCCAAGCATTAGGGCCACTGGAGCACCAAAGATGATTGCAAATAAATTAATTTGGACACCTGGACGACGGTAAGCAAATATATCTGTTTCAATTAACTTTTTATTTCCAGTATTATCAAGAATACTCACTCTAATGATATAATCACCGTATTCTAAGCCATTATCTGAGAAATCACTTCTTTTAAGGATAAGTGTTGCACTGTCACTGTTTAGAACAACATGTTCTTGATCATTTAAGCCAAACGTGAGTACTACAGTTTGAGTGTCATTAAATACCAGTTCAAATCTCAAAGTTTCAGTCCATATCCCACTTATACTGTCATTAAATTGTACTTCGATTACTAACTCATCATCTATTGTTGTTGGTAATTGATCTATATTGGTAATCTCAAGGGTCGGACGTTCGTTATCTAAACTTACTCCCAAAGTTTGAGTCCCAATATTTCCAGCGTTGTCTTGAAAAGTTAAGACTATATCCCATTGATCGTAAGATGTGAATCGATCATCACGTCTCAATAAATCTGTATCATTAGCATCAAGAATAATAATCCAGTCAAACTCAAACGAACTGTCATTATATACATTAATAACCGTCTCGTTAAGAGATCCGATAGTTATGTAGACTGAGGAAGGATTAATTCCACTGTTCTGTCCAGTAATAGAACCAGAATCTGTAATGGTTCCTGATATAATAACAATGCCATTTGGAGGAACTTCTACATATCCATTATCATACTTATTTGGAGGATTGATAGTTGCTGAGGGATTAACGACATCTATTATAGTATTTTGATAAAAGCTCCCCTCTAACAGTGCATTATCCCGAGCTGTGAATGTTATATTATATTCTAAGCCATCAGTAGTATCTAGAGGGGTCCAGTCGTAATAAAATAATGGTCCTTCTTGAATCATGTTATAACTTGTTCCATCAATCCAAATTTTTACAGATGTAGTATCTAATCCCCCTGAAACATATCCACTTGCACCATCGGGGTCGGTGACATTTAAGTAGAAACGAGTTGTTGGTTGGTTTGGAATAGTCTCTCCATAATAAGTTGGGCTAGTGATCTCTAGAATAGGAGGAGTAATGTCATATACCTCCCATTTAAGGATTAAAGAAAAAGTTGTGATCAAAACGATGTTATTGTCTGTAATGTGTTCAAGGGTCCAAACCACGGTGATATTATTCCAATCTGGGAAGGAATACGGCAAAGAAAATTCTCCTATACTACTTACATTGATCGTGGCCTGAATGAAATTCCAAGTGTGTCTTATTGTCTTGTCACGAAGTGGACGATCCTTTAGATCTTGAAGTGTTCCTGAAATTGAGAAATCTCTGAGGCCAACATCCTTAATCAAATATGTGTTGCCAGAAGTTGCAGCAATACTGGTTCCATTATTTAGATGAAGTTGTAGTGAGCTGAGTTTAATCCCTCGATAAATGTTGTAGGGAGTGCTAACGAGGATAGGCCGATAATGAAGTAGATTTGGACCAGCCGTAACACTTAGGTTTATATAGAGCAAATCACCAATGAAACCACCTGGAACCACATAGTTCAAATTATAATTTCCATTACCATCGATTCCTGTTGTATCTACTGCTCCCGCTATCACTTTCGTAGTATGGTTCCACCCCAATAAACTTAATCGATCAGGACTATTAAATTCAGTTTGATTGGTGATAATAACATCTTGATCATCTGTCAGTTGCCCTGAAACAGTCAACGGTTGGCCTAAATAGAGAGCGTTACCTTTAACTCCACTGACTACATAATTAAGATTAATTTTACTCATCAATCTTACTTTTTCGATCCCAACACGATCCTCTTGAGGATCAGGTGCAGGTGTATCCGTGTCTCGTGCAAATATAGTAATATCTTTCAAAGGTAATGAAGTTGATAAACTAAAAGTAACTCGGAAAAATCCATTAACATCAGTAGTTGTTGTTGCTATATCATCAGTTGTAATTGAAGCACCCTCCATATAATTTATAGAAATAGTAAGGTCTCGGAATTCTTTAGGTGCTCGATTACGATCTTTATAGGTTCCATTGATCGTAATACTAGTAGTTCCTCTATAAACTTCCCAATATTCGCCTGATTTTCCTGCGTCAGAATGCGTGCCATCGACGATCGATTCAATACGGGTAATAATGCGATCTACATTTTTAACAGTGAAAAAATATGTCACTTTGGAAATTTGATTGACAGAATCGGTCCCATTAACCCATTTTCCAGGCAGTAAATTGCTAGGTACAGTGGGGTGAGTAAAATTATAAATTAAACTTTGAGCAGCCCCGAAATCCGCTATGGCTGTGATGTTGTAATCAGCTTCTATTGTTTCTTTACTAATACTAATATTCGTTTTAATTGTAAAGATGACAATACTAAATGAGGTATTCTGACTTAGACTTCCTTCTACTACTCCCATGGCATGTATTGATAGTAAATCTGCCGGAGTAGCACTATCATTAATTAAAATCGAAATATTAATTCCATTAATTCCATTAATAATATCAGCAGGATCAACTAAAACATTATCTTTGTCGAAGCGGAGTCGAACCCCAAATTCAAATTGAATCGTCTCGTTTTGTTGAATCCGTGTAGCATTTGGGCTACCCCCAGGGAGAAAAATTTCTCCAATGAAATATTGGGGATCAATGTCTAAATCATTACTGAAAAGTTCTGTATGCCAAGATTTATTGAATTCAGCAGGAGTATTTATTCCTATGTTTTGGGTTCCAATCCAACGCCAGTTAGAATCATTCTCAAAGTCAACGGTCACATTAAATATAACATCTTGAACCCTTGCAGGAGTTGTACCGATATCTGTTGAAATTTCAACTTCAATCATTCCACTAGCATTCGTAAAATAATAATAACCAGGAATGTATGGATCTGGGTTAATTACAGTAATCGTAACACCACTAATTGATGGATCTAATGTAATATTAACTGGGACTTTCTTAAAGATCGTACCAGGCTCGCTTTGACTGGAAAAAACCTCAAAGACTAGTTTCACACTTTCTCCAGGGCGGATTTCAGTGTTATTGATAGCGATTATTTGCACCTCTCCCACCCAGAAATCTGGGTCAATGCTAATTAAGTGAGAATCTGATACATTCTTACGATTTAATGGATTATTAGACTGCATAAACCGATGAATGGAAAACATCGGGTCATAACTAGGTGCAATATTATTCTGAAAATTAGCGACTGCTTTAATGTTTACAATCTTATCCTGAAATGTAGGAGGAAAGTTAGAAGTAATGTTGCATGTGATATAACCAGTTGAGTTCGTAATAAACCAATAAGAGGATCCATTGGTAACTCCATTGACTATACTCAAAGTGATTCCAAAAGGAAAATTGTCTAGTGTAATATTCACTGGTACGTTTGCTGGATAATAATCCTCGTCTGTATAATTATTTGTAGCTGTAACACGAAATGTAACAATTGTAATATTTTCATTAGGTGGATCTAAAGACCCTGGCACAGTGTTATCAATATCTTTATTGGTCGTGTAACCTTTCGCAGATATTAAATCGATGGTAACAATATCCATGTCATTTGCGATAGTAAAATAAACATATTCAAAGGAAATATTTGAAGGATGTGCCGTTTCATAACCTGTACCAGTGAAATTTCCAGTAACATTGAAATAATAAGAACCTACTGGGGTTGTAGGGTACGTTGTGAACAAAGATAAGTTTAGATTTCCATTATTATCTGTAAACTTGGTCGGGTTTCCTGTACTTGTATTCTGGAGATTAAACCAAAATCCTAAGCTACCATTGGCAATGGTTGAGTCATCACTTGCGTTATGTAATGTTACACCAACTTCAACATCAGGTATATTGTCAGTTCCCCAATGTGCATTAAGAACGGTCGAACCACTATCCCCCTGTCGAAGTCTTGAATTACCTCCGTCAGATCCTTGTTTTATATAGTCTGTTGGAGAAACCGTGGCATATGCTGTAATAGTACAAGTGTCAGAGAAACCAAACGGGTTTAAATCCTGCATTTGTGATGTTATATTCCCAGAAGGGTAAAATTGATAGATCTCAACGAGATCTCCTGGTGCGATCCCATGATTATTCTTCAATGTTGAAATATCTGGAATCTGGAAAGTAATATCCATAACACCTTCAGATAAAACATCTGAAACTGCTGGACCTCCTGGATATTTCGGCAATCCATTAGTGGTGGTATTTATTACCCAATGCTGATTCATCCAAGTTTTATTGTCAAGTGGTTCGGGTCTGGTTCCATTTTTACTAAGAAATAACATAATTGTTTGTTGAACTAAAGCATAACCCTCAAGGCCTGTTCCAGGGAATTCTGGGGATGAAAATCGATTTCTAACCTGAATATAATCATTTGGAAAATATTCAGGTTGAGGATTGACTATACTGGCAAAGGGATGTCTGAGATCACCTAAAGGCGGAATAATACCATATTCTGAAGGGATATTCGGTATAGGAATTTCTTTTCGTAGAGGATCAGCATTCTTTTCTCCTGATGAAGAAAAAATCGATACATTAAGATCGATTTGAGATAAATTTAATACTACCTGCGTAGAAAAGGCAATAAGTAACAGACTACAAAGTAGAAATGTTGTGACACGTTGATTTTTCTTCAATTTTTATCCACCAGAAAATTTGCCCTTTATGGTTTCTGGAACAGTCATCTTTCTATTCATTCGGGAATTTAGAAAGCTTTAAGGGAAATTTTGTCTTAGGTTCTTTTATTTTCAACATTCTTTATTTATGTTGGCTTTTACAAAACACAACTATTTAGTTCAATGTGTGTTTCTAAATTTCAAGATTGTGAAAAAGACTAAGAACAGGTATTCATTTGGTAAATTACTTTAAATTGATTTTCTGGTTGATTTTTTTTTCACAGAAAAAATACTAGGTAATTTTGCGTCTAATAAGACAAAGAAATCGCGGAAAATGAAGGTTTCAGTATCTATTGATGGAAGTTTTTATATCGTCATTGAAGTTTATGACTTTTAGTGGTTAAATCTTTGAATTATCTGGGTCTATGTCTTAATTAATATAACAAACTCGATTGTTAAAAATTAAAATTTGAATGAAGCCATTCTCTTAGTAAAATACAAAAAGGTTGAAATAAGAAGTAATTTAAAAAAACAATGAGACTAAGAAAACATAAAATAATTAGATTTCTTTATTACTGAGTCGATTTTCATGAAACTATTCAAGGGAAATAAGCTTAAGAGAGGACAAGATGAGTTCGATCAAGGAATGGTTTTTTATGAAAGCCAGCGATATGATAATGCTTTGGAAAGTTTTGCTAAATCAAGTAAACTTTTTGAAGGAGGAGATCAGAAAAAACTAAGTAAAAGAGCCGAGGCGTATCAATATTGTGCACAGGGCTATATTCACATGCAAGAAATGGATTTTCTTAAAGCAATTCGAAGCTTTGGAAAAGCTAACGTGACTTTTTCAACAGAAGGATTTTCTGAAGAAGCAAAACAGGCTAGAACCATTCAAGCTCAGACACAAGGCGAATTAGCAAAAATTAAAGCTCAGAATGGAGAATTTATTGAATCAGCACGGTTATTTGAGTCTGCTGCTGCCCTTTATGAAACTACAGGAATGGAAATGGA
The DNA here is from genome assembly GCA_048887065.1 of Candidatus Hodarchaeota archaeon. Classification (GTDB taxonomy): domain Archaea; phylum Asgardarchaeota; class Heimdallarchaeia; order Hodarchaeales; family Hodarchaeaceae; genus Hodarchaeum. The sequence continues at coordinate 19,051 of JBHLKC010000003.1, read as the reverse complement.
AGCAGCTCGAGCTCGAGCTCGATCATATATACAGCGAGGAGCAGCAATGGACTCAGATTTTGATAAAGCTTATTATTTAGAGAAAGCTGTGGATGAATTTAAGAAAGGGAGGGAGGATCCAACAAGATATGAGGCTCACGCTTTATATAGTCGTGCAAAAGCATTAATTAGCGCTCGTGAAAATGTAAAAGAAGTTATTGATCTTCTTGCCAAAGCACATGATTTGTATAACAAAGTAGGAAATGTTTCGCAAACAGAAAAAGTTAAAAAGTTATTAATGGATCTTACTGAACAGGTTAAGACTCGTCCGTCCGAATTTGGGATTTAAATCTTAAATTCATCAAATTAGATTATCTAATGACTTAAGAAATCTTGAATCTAGCCTATGATGACAATCTTTACAAAACAGAAATTAAATAATTCATGAAGAACGATGAGCGGTCTGAGGCAATAGTTCTATTTTTATGGATTTCCCCTCATGAAAATTACAATATTCCCTCTCCAGAATTTTCCCATTATAAATCCAGGCGATGCACTGGAGGATATTTTGATAGAAGAATTACGAAAAGTTGAAATTTTCGATGATGATATAATTGTTATTGCTCATACAATTGTTTCAAAAGCTGAAAATAAAGTTTTCGATCTCCGTGAAATAATTCCAAGCCCATTAGCTCAACATATTGGTAAAATTCAAGACAAAGATCCTCGGAAAGTTGAGATTGTTCTACGAGAAAGTAATGAAATTGTAAGGATGAATGAGCGCGTTTTAATTACTGCAACAAAGCATGGATTTGTTTGTGCAAACAGCGCTGTAGATAAATCGAATGCTCCAGGAGAGACCGTCGTCTCTCTTCCTGATGACCCTGACTTATCAGCTAGAAAGATAAGGGATAAAATATCCAAAGATCTTAGAAAAGATGTAGCGGTTATTATCACAGATACTTTTGGTAGACCTTTACGTGTTGGTACAGTTAATTTTGCAATAGGAATAGCAGGAATTAATCCCTTAGAAGATGTCCGAGGACGAAAAGATCTTTTTGGATATGAAATGAAATCAACAATAATCGCTAGAGCTGATGAGATTGCCGCAGCGGCAGGTATAGTAATGGGACAAGCTGACGAAGGTACACCTGTTATTATTGTACGTGGAGTGAATTATACAAAATCTGAGGCATATATAACTGAATTAATTCGTGACCAGAGTACTGATGTATTTCGCTAATATAATAATAGAGGTTCTTCCATATTTTTCTAAAAATCGGAATTTACATTAATGATATCATGAAAAGCTATCCAAACTTACAATAATTCAATGAATTTTCAAGCGGATAAATATCTTAGAGCGAGGAGACGAAACAAAGTTTTTTGAAATACCAATAGATTATTTGGAAAATAGATTATCATTGAGGAAAGCGCTGATAGTCTAGTTTGGTAGGACTCCAGCCTCCCAAGCTGGTGACCCGGGTTCAAATGGAATTCTATCTCTCTGAGGATTCCTGAAAATCCCGGTCAGCGCACTCTTTTAGACTGATGTTACGATGAAAGTTCATTTAAAGTTCCTTGGATCGCTTCAACATAGTATGAATCAACAACACATCCACTTTCAGATATCACATGAGAAATCTATTAGAGAAATTGTTACAGAGCTCATACAGAAATCTCAGTTTGAAGAACTCAAAAGCTTCTTTTTCGAAACCTTGGATCTAAAACGGTCACTGATCATATTATTGAATGATCAAGAAATTTCAACGCTAGAAGGGATGAATACTTTGGTAAAAGCTAATGATAGAATAGCTTTTATTCCTGTTATTCATGGGGGAAATTCATTATGAGTAAAAATCAGAAAAAATAATCGATTTGAAAGGTGATGTAAAATGACCCTAGATATGAAAGGAAAGTCAATCTTAACGCTCAAAGATCTGTCTACTGCTGAAATTCGTTTTTTATTAGATGAAGCTACAGATTTCAAGAAAAATAGGGCTAAATATATTCAAAATCAACCATTAAAAGGAAAAACCTTAGGGATGATTTTTCAGAAACGGTCTACACGTACTAGAGTCTCCACAGAAACTGCCATGGCGGAGCTAGGTGGTCATGCTTTGTTTTTAGGGAAGGATGACATTCAACTAGGCGTCAGTGAGTCATTATATGATACCGCTAAAGTGTTAGGACGAATGGTAACTGGAATTCTTGCTCGTGTTTTTGCGCATCAAGATGTAGAAACATTAGCAGATCATTCTGGGATCCCCGTGATTAATGCGCTTTCCGATCAATTTCATCCACTTCAAGGTTTAGCAGATATACTGACAATTGAAGAACACCTTGGGAAGCTTCATGGTGTTAATATTGCTTGGATTGGCGATGGAAATAATGTATGCCATTCCCTAATGTTTGCCTCTGTTAAGATGGGAATGAATATTCATATCGCTGCACCTAAGGGTTATGAACCTGATCCTGAGGTTATGGAATATTGTAAGGAAAACACATCATCCTCCGAACAAGTTCAACTGACATCTGATCCTATTACTGCAGTAACGGGTTCGGATGTTATTGTTACAGATACATTTATATCAATGGGGCAGGAATCTGAGACCCAAATAAAATTACAGAAATTTGAAGGATTTCAAGTTAACACTAAACTAACTGAACATGCTGCTAATAATTATATATTCATGCACTGCCTCCCACGGCATAAAGAGGAAGTGACTGATGATGTGATCTATGGGGAACACTCTGTAGTATTTGATGAAGCAGAAAATCGATTGCACACAGTAGCAGCAGTTTTAAAGAATGTGTTGTGAGTATACGAAAAAAAAATCAAAAGAATGAGATACTTAAGGATATATAAAGTCCATTTATAAAGCGAATAATTGCCATAACGGTGATAAAAAGAAATAGAAAGGAGCCGAATTTTTGGTAACAACCCCTATTTGTAATTTTTGTGCAAAGACTGGTGTTCTATGTAAAAAATGTAAGCAAAAACTACGAAAGAGAAAAATAACTGATTTAGACGTTCAACTTTCAAAAGCTTTCGCAAAAGCTGAACAACGATTTCCAAAAGAATTACAAAACGTTACACTTGATCGCGCTCATCGTTTAAACGGTTCTATTGTCCTGTTAACAAGAAATGGATTGAAAATTTTGGAAAATCAAGATTTAAAACAGTTTATCGAAACAGAAATCAAATTTCCCATTGAAATTGTTGAAAGAAAATCAGATACAAGGGAAACTTTCACAGATTTTTTCTCCCCTCTTGATATAGTGGGAATTGATCAGATATTTGTGCCACCAGAAGGAGATATTGAATTAAAAATTACTTTAAGGGGTGATCCCAATCTACTTAGATTTCCAATGGATCAGTTAAAACAGATTGCAGAGCTGATTTCAAAAAATCCTGTTCGGTTAGAAGTTCAAAATTAATGTTGATTATCCTCCCAAAAAAATTAAAGAAAAGATCATCCATAAAGATAACCCTAGAACCTCTAGTATTCCTTGTAAAACACATAGAGTCCCAATTATGATTGAAATCAGGGGAGAAGAGAGTATTTCTGCAATTAAAAGGTATAGATCTTCAAATAGTCTTGTTGCCCCATAAATCACGAAAAAGAGAAGTACAAAGACTATTGCCAATAGTTTCACTGAGCTAGCTCCGAGAAAAACCAGTAAACCTGCTCCAAATAAACCAACTGCTAATGAAATGAATACTCCGAACTTGAAATCCTTTATTGGTCTTAGAACTAGCACAAGGCCAAGGATACCTAGTAATCCAATTGTAAGAATGTCAAATGTTTCAAGTACTTCAATTTCTTTAGAAAATAGGTAAAATCCTGCGCCAACAGTTATTAAAGCGGTTATACCCACAGGGAAACCAAGGAGAGCTAATTTATTTACATATTCTGACATATCGTCTGAACTAACACCCGCTAATCGTACTAACAACCATGCTGCTGCTAAAAAACCACCAAGAATCAGAATGGCGAAATTCCAACTGACAAGAGTATGAGATAGGAGATGCACTAGGTCGAGAGCCATCTGAAATCATTCCAATATCAGTTTTTTTACTCGAGAGTCTTTCTTATTTAATACTATTTATAAAATTACGTGTTGGCATGTAAAATTGAATCTCGGGTGAAACTTCAATTTTAAAGATGGGATAATGCCTTTAAAATATGAAAACAATAATCTCGTACAAGAAGAAGAGAATTAAAGACTTGATTATATTCCAATTAATTTTTACTCTACTTTGTAAATAACATACAATTTAGATTTGTTGCCAACCTGTAAAATAGAATGAGAGGAGTAAATTAATCCCAAGTATTCCTAGTGCAAAAAATCGAATAAAAGATAAATGTTTCTCATATTTTGGTCCTAAAAGGGCTGCTAATAACTTGTCACCATCTAAGAATGGGACAGGCAATAGATTCATTATTGCTAAAATCAGATTAATCATGAAAACATAGAGAATAGAATTGAGTATCCAGTATGGTATCGTATTCACTAATGATATTGGTGGAAAAAAACGGGGGGCAAAATATTCCCATGTATAAATTCCAATAAACCCTTTACTTGAATTATCAGCACGAGGAACTGTTTGTAAAGTGATAGGCTTTAAATCCCCAGCAAAATGAAAAGTTAGAGTTTGATTAGGTAGAACTGTTGAATTCAAATAATTGCGAAAATCTCGGGCTGATGTAATTGGTTGAAAATCATCAGGTGTAGCATTAATTCCAATAATGGCATATCCTGCTTTCATACCTCCTTTAGAAGCAGGATTATCCGCAACAGTTTCTACTACAAGAGCACCGCTAGGTTCAGTGTGGTAAAGAGGTGATATCATTAGGGGAAAACCTATTGGAATAATTAGAATCAGAAAAACAATACCAGCTACAATCATATTGGATAATGCGCCAGCTGCCATAATTCGCATTACAGATCGTCGCGATTTGGATTTAAGAACTGTCTCATCAGGTTCAACAAAGGCACCAAAGAATACTAAAAAGATAAAAATTCCAGTACTTTTCAAATCAACGTTCTCAACACGTGAAGCAATTCCATGAGAAAATTCATGAGCAATTGCACCAATCATTATAGCTACCAGAAAATAAGGGAGAGTTTGGAAAGAGACAGTTATCCCTGGAATCACAGGTGCGACAGCTATAGCAGTAGTTTCCTCTGTATCAGGTAAGAAGAATAGTGGAATATTGATTGTGAAAATAATCAAGCCCACGAAGAGAATTCCTAATCCAGATATTACTCCGATATCCCAGATAAATTTCCATATAACTCGTCCCCTCTTCGAAATATTGTCAATTAGTTGATTTAAACGTGTGGTTCTATAGAAAACGTAACCTAAACCAATTTGAGGATTTTTCACTTCAAACCAGCTAATACGGGAAATAGCATTCAATGAAATCCAAGCAAAGCCAATGATAATTAGGAAAATAATCGGATCCATCTTTTATTCAGTCCTTACAGAACAAGCAATCTAATAACTGGATTTTTCTTTAATATAAATCTGTACTAAGGTTTCTCACCGCAAAAATCTTTGTTGAGGCAAAATTTCTTATATTAATATTCATAAAAAGATTTTTTGTACGTTACAACCAATAAAGTTGCCCAGTAAAAGTCCGACACCAAACATTTATAACTATTTTTTATAACAGAGAGGTTGGAAGGTCCCAATGACGGCTCTAGCCCTCCTGATAAGCCCCAAGATGTTTTTCTTTGTGTCTTAAATGACGAAGATCTTGAGTACGGAGGTATCCTTCCATTAAAAGTCTTTAACATCGTCAAGTATTTTCCTGTTCTTCTCTTCTTATTCTAGTACTGCTTTCTAACGTTTTATCTTCACGAGTGACATCTGGAATGACAATAATAGTTAATTTTCTTTGATCATTTTCAACACGTTGATCATTGATTGTAATAGCTCCATAAAATGTTTCTTGGCTTATAACTAACCCATCAAGTTCTGATACTTTTGCTAGTTGTCTGTCCATGCCAGGTTTATCAATTTTTGAAAAAAAACACTTAGTTTTTCGATAAGACAAGTAATTCTTAACCTCATTTCGACGTTTTTCATATTTTTGGATAATATTATTATAATTCTTAGGTTTTATTTCTAAATAATTTGGACTAATCAACCCTACATGAACATTTTGCCCATAAAACGCAGCAATATCGAGGAATAACTTATGACCAGTATGCAAACGATCAAATGTTCCTCCAATGCCAATATGCTTGAAATTTTTCAACTTATATCTCCATTAATATATAATTAAGATTAATTCTTTTTAATTTGATTCACTATTCAGGTAAATCCAACATTTTATTATCTCAATTTTAATTCTCTTGAAATTCTTAATAAAATTAGAAAAACTTTTTTACTCCTTTGACATAGTTTTAATTGCGATGAAGGAACAAATTCTGCGATCGAGGACCTGAGGAATTATTATTGTGATTACATGGTGCAAATAAGCAGAGAAATCCTGAGCATATTATTCCAATAAGATTAGAAGACGGGCTCTCGCATTAGGCTGGGTGTGTCACCCAACAATGAGCGTAAGAGTTAACCCTTCTAAGCGACAGGATAATACGGATCAAGAGCGCCCTTCACAAGAGAACTCGGCTGAATTGAGCCAATAGGCTGGTTGTGTGGTCGAGAGTTAGTGTCTAGGGCGACAGATCCATTAAATAACCTAACTCGACGCGTTTTAATTGGAAAAAAGAAAAAGAAGTTGACCAAAATAAGGTCTTATTGATAATAACTCCCTTTATTCTGAAAAAGTATAAACATCAATGTCTAACGGTTTTTTTGTGACATCATGCTGTCTTGCTCCAATGATAGTCTTGATTCCTCTCTCTGAAGCAATATCAAGAATCCTTTGGGTTACAATACCATCGAAAATAACTGTTTCGATTTTTTTGGTTTCAAGTATGGTATTTCTGAGCTCGTTTATGGGAATTTTATCTTTTAGAATTTTTGAATCAGCTCCTAGTAAAATTGCTTCCTGTTCTGGAAGTTTTTCCACATACTGTACAAAATTTTGAGGGATTTTAGTCGATAGAGAGGCTTTTGGTTTAGATTGCACTATAATTGGTATCTCTTTAGATAAATCATCTGATTTATCTCTATCGGATTCCTCCTCTGTAGAGTTAATCTCGTCAAGACTGATGTTCATTTCCTTCATTATCTGTTCAATAGGGATTTTTGTTCTCAAAGCTTTCAATATCTCTTTGCTGGTTAGTTCCTCCACCTCATAATTAGGAGGAGCTCGGGCGACATAATCTAAGTCTGCTAGGTGGATAAGTTCACGGAGTATGAGATCTCCACCGTGATCACCATCCAAAAAAGCTGTAGTAACTTTCTTTCGTGTAAGTTCTATAACATCTGGGGGGATATTTGTGCCTTGTACAGCAATTACATTACGAAAACCATGTTTTAAAAGATTGACAACATCAGCTCGTCCTTCGACGATAATTAAATTGTCACTATCCTGAATTCCAGGACCAGAAGGTAGATCTTCAGTTCCATATTTTTGGATTATACTTACACGAGCCTCTTTAAGGACTTCTTCTAAAACTGATATAGAATCAGGTGCTACTTCATGATCCCATGATTTAAGGATTCGGGAAGCACGGGTAATGATTTGACGTCTTTTGCTTTCACGTACATCCTCAATTTTTTGTAGGGCTATTTTTCCAACACAGGGGCCAACCCGATCAACTGTTTCTAAAGCAGCTGCCAGCAAAGCTGTCTCTACGCGATCTAAAGATGAAGGTACGATTATTGTACCTGTTGTTTTTCTTTGTTTTTTCTGATACTGGAGTTTAACAGCAATTCTTCCTATTCTTGAAGTTTTTTGCAGTTCACGTAAGTCGAGTCCCTCACCAATAAGTCCCTCAGTTTGACCAAATAAAGCTCCAATAATATCTGAGCGTTCAGCCACTCCATTAATACTAAATTTTTCATGTATAAGGTATTTCACTGTACTTGTATCAATATCTTCTTCATTTACCATATGGTTTCACCTCCAATGGTTGATAGGTGAAACACACATACATCATATTACATCTTATTGACTAAATTACATCTATGTTTATTTTAGGTCTTTTAAGTTTAAGATTTAATGAGTTAGAGTTATATGGTAATTATGATGGTGTGTCGTTTCACATGCTAAATTATTTTTAAATTGTGTACAAACTAAGTAAAGGTCTAAATTGACGTAGTAAATTTCCTAATTTTCTTGGAATCACCTATAAAAAGCGAGTATCATTTAATAACTTTCATAATTTAATCCTATCAAACAGCGAGCTGTAAATATACATTTGATCAGAATTTATATAAGAACAAACCAGTAGAACTTGGTTTTATACTTAATAGTTTCCATTATCCCATTGAGATTCTTAGAATTTTAAAGTATGGGTAAAGAACTAGAGTTCTCTTAGCTTGTCATTTTTAGCTTTCTAATGGCTAAAATTACATCATCACCTTCCACAGTCTTTTTACCTGCATACATAGCAATTTCTACAGCCATCTTCGATAATTCAACACCATAATCTTCTAATTCTTTACGAAGTTCAATTATTGCTGATTTAGAAACCCTGGAGGCTCCACTTTTTCGAATAATTCTGTCAACAGCTGAATTAGGTATCTCAACCATTAAAAACACCTTTTTCTTAACATCTTTTCTTTAATGTGATTAATTTTTCTTTAAAATTTGATTTTTATTTTTGAACCTAGTAAGATTAAACACTATAAGTTTAAAATGCCGATTAAGTTTGAGCTTAAATCAGAGAATTCAGTGATTCCAACCCAATTCTTAGTTGGATTGAATTAAAAGCTAAATTGAGTTGAATCTATATGGGAAAAAGACCCGCTTCTTGTTATACTCGCGTAGATAGGCCTGCATACACACGGAAAAAGTATATTAAAGGGGGCCCTGATCCTAAAATCCGGAGTTTTGATTTGGGATCACCTGGAAAAGATTTTCCTATTGAAATCTCTCTTATTAGCACTGAAAGGTGCCAAATTTCCCATAATGCTCTTGAAGCCGCTCGTATTCATGTCAACCGTTTTTTAACACGAAAACTAGGGCGAGAGAATTATCATTATAGGATCTGCATTTATCCACATCATAGGATTCGTGAAAATAAAATGATGACTGGAGCTGGAGCAGATCGAATTCAAGATGGAATGCGTAAGGCATTTGGTAAAGTAATTAGTGTTGCAGCCCGAGTCTACGAAGGAGATAGACTTCTTTTTGTACGTATAAATGCTCAAAACGTGGAAATAGCAAAAGATGCTCTTCGTAGGGGAAAAGCCAAATTTCCCACTCCTAGTCGCATTGTAATTACTAAAGGTAAAGAATTTGTGAACTAATAGAGAAATTCTCTTCATCATTCAAACTGTTTGCACAACAGGTCTGAAATTGTTTTATTACATCTGATCAGTTTTAAATTGGATCCCTTTTTTAGACTGATATTATGCAAACCTTCGTTTCAGAACATTGATAATAGAATTAAGTGAAAAAATTACTGATATCTTCAACTTATTAATATAATTTCTTAAGTTATAATTTATACATTATAATTCCTAATAGAGTCATCCGTTTCATTGAATAGAATATCGAAATCTATCCCTCAAAAGAATTAGAAAGCTCAAGACCCATGATGATACTGACCTAAACTGAATACAAACTCATGACTGGACACCGATTGAGTTTGGTAATGATGTCCATGTACCTCACTGAGGCACGTATATTGGGTAAAGCTTTGATATACCATGAAAATTCTATTTAAAGGATTCGTAGCCTTGAAAAATAAAGAAAAAAAGAAGTGTTTTCATTGCTCCAATATAAGCAAGTTATAATTCTTCGCAAGGATCTGAAGATGTCAAGGGGCAAAGCTGCAGTACAAGCATCCCATGCTGCCGTTGCTGCAGCTGTAAAAACAATGCAAAAGCGGCAGAGTGAATTCACAATATGGTGGAGAACCGGTCAAATGAAAATTGTGTTAGGAGTTGACTCTGAAGAAGAATTGCTTAATTTAGAAGCGGGATTAAAACCTACAGGTGTTATACTCGTGAAGATTAATGATGCTGGTCGGACACAACTTCCCCCCAATACAACAACTGCCCTTGGGATTGGTCCTCATGCACAAAAGGATGTGGATAGAATTACATCAGCACTAAAACTTTATTAACTTATTATCTGTCTCACTCCTTAATGAGAAGATGTATATGAGAATTTTAAAGACAGATCTAAAGAATAATCGAATTGTTATTCGTCCTGAATCTCCAACAGATCTCTATGTACTTTCCACATTAATCAACCCTGGAGACCATCTTATTGCTAAGACAAGTCGGAGAATTAGGCGAATAGGAAGTGAAGGAAGATCTGGAGAGGAAAGTCAACGTGTAACGATGGTTATTGGTATAGAGGTCGAAGATTTCTCATTTCAAGATAGTTCTGTTAGTAATCGGTTAAGGGTAAAAGGAAAGATTTTCCAAGGACCAGAACAATATGTTTCTATAGGTTCTTATCACACATTGAATCTTGAACTAACACAAGTTGTAACAATTGTGAAACCTGAATGGTCAGAATATTACATTCAATTATTGAAGAAAGCAGAAGAAGCAAGTAAGAAACCAAAGATTTGTTTAATTGCTATTGACAAAACTGAAGTTTGTATTGGTTTACTTGACGATTTTAACATCACAGTTATTGCTCAAGAAAAATCAGGCGTTTCACGTAAAGGAATCAAAGAAAAAATTCGGTTTAAGCAGATTCAATCATTTTTTGACAAGATTGCTGCTATCATCAGCCGATCTATATTACCACAAACGAAAAATATAGTGATAGGAGGGCCAGGATTCATTAAAGAACAGGTTACTCTTTTCCTAAGAGAGAAATTTGTGAAAGATAACCTCAATATTATTGTAGTCGGGTCTTTGAGTGGAGGAAATCGCGTTGGTCTATCGGAGCTTCTTCTTGAAGAAGCTATTGATAAACTCGGGGATGATTTTCGTGTATTAGAAGAACAGCATCTGCTCGAGGAGTTTTTTAAAAGAATTAATCAAGGATCTTCTGATGTATCTTATGGGTTACATAACTTGCAAGAAATAGCAAAAACTGGAGCTATAGAAACGATTATACTTTTAGATTCCTTATTAAGAGGAACCGACGGAAATACCTATAGTGAGGTTCAACAACTCCTTCGAGATGTAGAAAACACTCGAGGGAAAATCTCAATTGTATCCTCACAAAGTGAAAATGCTCAAAAATTAAAAACTTTCGGGGGGATTATAGCACTCCTCCGATACGCTCTTACATGGGAGTAAATTAAAATTCAATAAATCCAGTAATTTTTTATTAAACTCTTTGTGTGTTAAGAATATGTAACTAAAGGTGTAAATAAGCGAAGAGAGAGAAAAAACATGAGAAACGTAGTAGTATCAGTCAAATTTTCCAATAATTACTTAAAAGGCCTTTTAATCTCTCGATGACATTAAAAGTGTGTTCTTGCGTTTTATCCATTAACCTATCTTTCATACTTGATGAGAGAACTTCTTTTCCTGGTGTGTTGAATGGCTTTACATAAGATTCCATTAAGGTAGGTAAATCTTTAATATTATAACCTCCTTCCAAAAAATGAGCAACAGGAGCATCCAAAGTCTGTGCTAAATGTTTCAATAATCGGCCAATTATTTCAAAACCTTTGATAGAAATTCCTAGAACTCCAATAACATCTTTCTCATAAGCATCGAAACCAACGGAAATAGCAATCATTTCTGGTTGAAATTGTAAGCAGATTGGAGTTATCACCGATTCAAAAGCATAAAAGAAATCAGCTTCCGTTGCTCGATAATTCAACGGGATTGCAACTGATGAACCTATACCTGAGCCTTCTCCGAGCTCATCAATATATCCAAGACCTGGAAACGCAATATTTGGCGAAGCATGAGTACTAAAATATAGTACATTAGGATTCGAGCCCATAATTGCAGCTGTTCCATTTCCATAATGTTGGTCGAAGTCAATTATAGCAATTTTTCGATACCAATCTCGTTTTAAGGCAAGAGTTGTTGCAATAGCAATATTATTGAAGATACAGAATCCTCCTGGCATTGAACGATAAGCATGATGTCCAGGTGGCCTAACAAGCGCAAAATAAGACACATCAGTGGTAGCACGTTCTATTGCAGTTATACCTGTTGCTACTGCTCCAGTGCTCGCTTTGAAGGTATAGGCACTAGCGGAGGTATCCGCGTCGAAACGAAATGAACCATCTATTCCATCAGTTTTTTTTACCATTTCATAGAGGTTAGAAGAATGAACGGAGAGGATTTCCTCTTTCGTAGCCTGACGATCTAATAATTCGAGGTTCAAATTAGATTGTTTAATCCAATTCTCAAGAACTACGAGTCTTTCTGGTGATTCAGGATGAAATCTCCCATTTATATGTTTCTTAGCAAAGGTATGAGTTAGGAATTTAATTTCGTTCATTTTTCTTACTCAACTAGATGATAATAGGAATTAGCTGATTGACTTATTAATTAATGTTCACCACTATGCTCGTCTCTATTTAAAGATTCAAGAATTTCTTACAATTATTAGCAGCAACTTCGGGGAAGAATGAGTACTGGTGAATGAAATAATTGGATTTTCTTCATAAATATAAACTGTTCCATTACCCAAGTGGTGATTAAAATCAATGATCATAATAAATTTTAACTTTTTTTGTTATAAAACTAACTGTGTTGCAATATTATTAAAGTTACAAAAACCTCCAACAGGTAATCATGTCGTGCGTTAGCATAAAAGTATTGACTATGAATATACAAGAAATAATTTTTCAATTGAATGAAGATCTTTTAAAAATAAAACATACTCTACTAAATCGATAGATTTCAATAAGACTTCCATATCTTTATAATCATATTTGACATTTCACTAGAGAATAGATTGAAACCATACTAATCAAAAAAAAGGCCATAAGACATTTTAAGAAAAAAGATAATGTTTTTTCTTTATAGGGTTAAGAAGAATTAAGCATATGAGGAAACCTTTGTGTCACCAAAAAGAATAATCGTCCAGTGGATTATTTGTACACGAAGTACTGAAAATGCACAAAAGCCAGCTGGATTTCAAGTCTCTGGATATAAAAATTCAAGAACAAATCAAAAAATCCCGAAAGTCGGATTTATCCTTTCTGGGGTTAAAATCATTGCATTTCAGCAGGTAGTTAACATGGGAATTCGTACACGTATAAAATGGATTCCAAATGGATTTGAAATAAGAGAGGAGATCCATCCTTTAGATGGGGTTGTTGTTGATCTACAACGACGGAATAATGTGCTTTTTGTTAGCGCAGAAGATAATTCTATGGTTGTAATGCAAGGTGAGCCTGCAGTACAAGAAAATGGGTTTATTGGTCAGATGATCCATGTCGATTGGCAAACTGAAGATATAAAAATTGTACCTCTTCAAAAACAATCAGGTTTTCATTGTGTTTTAAATCCTAAAAACCATCGAATAGACTGTTTGGTAAAATAAGAAATGAATAACATCAATCATACTGAGAAATAAATTAATGATTGGAAAAAGACTTTATATCTTTTATTTATGATAAACGCAATATATAATTTAAACAATTATCGAGTCAATGGCTAATTCAGTTCCAGATATGATTTTTGTTGAATAACTTTTACAGGAAGGGCAGTTAAACATCGGTATTAATTCATTATGATTTTGAGGGACATTTTCTATTTTCCCATTAAAGCCACAACTTAGACACTGAAGTTCTCCAGGAATCCAACTGATTTCTAGATTGGAGTTTGATGTTACTTCTGAATCTGATTTTATTATATCAAAACAAAACCTGAATTGGTCTTCTTGAATGAGAGCGAACATACCGAATTTTAGTTTAACTGCTTTAATTCTCTCTACTTTATTGTTTTGTGCAACAGATAGTATAGTCTCAAATACAGATTGCGCAAGAGAGAATTCGTGCATTATAATTCGTTATGAGTCCCACAGAAGAGATTTAAAAACTCTTTGTTCTATCTTTGATTAGGGTCATTCAATGGCTAATGTTCGACAAATCAAAATTGATCAAAGAATACAAGAAGCAAACGACCAGATCGCAGAGAGAATTCGAAAAAAACGTCAAAAGTACAATCTTCCAATGGTTGATATTATGGGGAGTGTTGGATCTGGAAAAACATCTATTCTGGAGTTTTTTGCTCAACAATATCAGAAGAAACACAAATTATTAGTTATTAATGGCGATCTAGCAACTGACATTGATGCTCAACGGATTGGGCAATTTGGAAGCACATGTATCCAAATCAATACTGGAAGAGGTTGCCATTTAATGGCTTTTCAAGTAGAAAAAGCCTTAGAAGAGGTTAATCTTGAGGATTTCGGGGTAATTTTTGTAGAGAATGTAGGAAATTTGATATGTCCATCTACAACGGATATTGGAGCAGATAAGAAAATAACTGTTACAAGTGTAACTGAAGGGCCTTATGTATTTCAAAAACATCCCGTCACATTTAAACTAAGTCAGTTAGCTGTCATTAATAAAATTGATCTCGCTCCAGCCATGGAAATTGATGTGCGGACTTTGATTGACAATGCAAATCATATATATCCACATCTTGAGATTCTCCCTACTAGTGCAAAAACAGGCACTGGAATGGATGAATTAGCTAAAAAAATTGGTTTTGAATCAATATAGATTGACTTAAGATAATGTTTAGAGTGTTTTCAACCATTTTTTTGCGTTTGGACATCCTTTTCTTGAAAGGACATTTAAATTAACTTAATACCTTCTTTCAAGGCTATATGTTAGAAAGAGAGTAATTTTTAGAGCAAACTAAAGAGTTCTAAATCTCATACTGATTCTCAAAATATTTATCTATAGTGAAAATTCATATAGGGCATAAAAATTGTTAGAAGGAATAAATAGAAAGAACTCAAAAAACTAGAAAATACCTAAAAACTTTTTTCGTTCTTTTTTTGGCTCATCAGAGATGGAATCGTCTTCAATCGAGAAACGTGCTGGAAATCCTTTTTTCAGAGAATCTTGTTGTTGTTTTTGAGCAGAGATTATCGAGAATGGTGAATCCAAATCAGACAACAATGCCTCTAAATCACTATTAGAATAATACAATCCATCATTTTCAGTAAGAGGGGAGTGAACATCACTTAGTACTACAATGATGCGAATTTTATTACCTAACTCTGGATCAATTGTTGCTCCCCAGATAATTTCAGCTGAATTATCGATTTCTGTTGCTATTTTCATAACTGCAACTTCAGCATCTTTTAGAGCTAATCCTTCACCTCCAGAAACGCAAATCAAGCCTTTTTTAGCTCTACTTATATCTAAGTCATCAAGTAACGGATTTCTAAGGGATTCAAAAACTGCTTCATCGACCTTCATGTTTTGATGATCAGATTCCCCAAGGCCAATCATTGCCATTCCCCCTTCTGTTAATATTTTTCGTACATCTGCGAAGTCAAGGTTAATTAATTGAGGTTTTGTGATGAGTTCTGTAATTGCTTTGACTGCACGCAAAAGTACTTCATCAGCAATTCTGAATGCAGCCATCATGGTGATATCGTCAGATAATTGAAGGAGTTTTTCATTTGGAACTACAATTACTGTGTCTGATGCGTCATATAATTTTTTTAATCCGCTTCGTGCATTTTCATATCTTTTTACTCCTTCCATTTGAAATGGTAATGTGCAAATTGAAACAGTTAGAGCTCCCTTTTCTTTTGCTTGTTTTGCAATGACATGTGCTGCACCTGTACCTGTTCCTCCTCCTAGACCGCAAGTTATGAAAACCATATTTGCTTGAATCATATTTTTAATATCTTCGAGTGATTCTCGTGCTGCAGCTTCACCAATTTCCGGATTATTTCCAGCCCCAAAGCCACGAGATGTATCTTTTCCTATTAAAAGCTTTTTATGTGCACGAGTTGATAGTAAATGTTGAGCATCTGTGTTGACTGCCACACATTCCGCGTCAACTCCAGTATTCATCAAACGATACACCGCGTTGTTACCCGCTCCACCAATACCTAAGACTTGAACCCGAGGTAACCTTTCTGTAAGGATATCTGCTATTTCGTTATCAACTCTCGGTTGAGAGGAGTTGTATTGTGAGACTCGTTCAAGTTTTGGCTCACCCAAGTTTTTAAACGATCCTGTCCCGTTTAAAGCATCTTTTAATAGAGATTCCATTTGATGCGCCTTCCTTCTTATCTCAGATATTTTACCGACAAAAATAATAAAGATACTAATATCATTCTCATATTATGGTCAGTAATATGAAGGTAATTTATTTGAGTAGACCAAACCTAGGAGAAATCGAGTCCTTTGTGATTATATTATATTCAAACAATAAAACAGATTAATATTATACTCAAAACTTCAAATGTTTGCATCGACTTTAGTGACAAAATCGACATTAATTATCCTTGATGAAAGATATAAAATGGTGGGTTCGGAGGGATTCGAACCCCCGATCTCGTGCACCCCAGGCACGGATCCTATCCAAGCTAGACCACGAACCCACGACAACTTGTTTATGAAATGATTACTTCGTGGCATATAACTTAAAGAAATCTAGAAATAAAAAGTTGTTCCCACCTAAGATAATAGGTTATTAGTTTGCAAAGGATTTTGAAGGTATTATAATTTTGAAATATTAAACACGAAATCTTGGAGACGATTAAATCAGTTGGAAAGGCCGTTCAAAAGTTTACCTAAGAGAGAGACATCCCGAAAAAGCTCCTTAAATATGAAATCTTTAGTTTTAATTCCTGTTGGTTATCCCTTACGGGGAGAAGAAGCAACCCCATTTTTGACAACTGATGATCCATCTTTGTTTCAACATTATGCTCGCAGTCAGTGGGTTGGTTTAATTGTTAAAGAAGGAAACTTTCTATTCGACTCTTTATTGTTTCCTGACTATGCTTTTCGAGCAATATCAGTTGATCCCGCGGATTCTCAAATAACCAAAAATACCAAAATCACTCTACAAATAGAACACAAGCTAGAACCTCCTATAACTCAAAAATTCGGGAATATACGCTTTTTGGATATAATTGGCCAAATTGCAGCGAAGGAAAAATGTAAGATAATTTCACGATTCTTAAGTGATGAGGAGTTGATGCAATCAATTTGGGCTCCTCGAAACATTTTATTCTGGGGACCTCCTGGGAATGGAAAGACAATGATGGCTAAAGCCTTATCAAATGAGACTGAGCATCAAATGTTGTTAGTTAAGGCAAGTGATTTGCTTGGGGTCTATGTTGGAGATGGTGCTAGGAAAATTCGAAATTTGTACGCTGAAGCTAGGAAAGAAGCCCCAACCATTGTTTTCATTGATGAATTAGACGCTATTGGATTGAAACGAACCTATCAAAGCATTAGAGGGGATGTTATTGAAATTGTAAGCGCTTTATTAGGAGAAATGGATGGTATTGAAAAAAATCGTGGTGTGATAACCATAGGCGCAACTAATCAACCTAAAATTCTTGATTCAGCTATTTTGAGTCGCTTTGAAGAATTAATTGAATTTAAGTTGCCAAATGAAGAAGAACGGTTTGAAATCTTAAGGGCTTATTCCAATACTTCTCCCATTAAATTTCTTAATATTCGATGGGAAGAGATTGCTCAGAAAACACAAGGATGGTCAGGTAGAGATCTAAAAGAAAAAATAATAAAGAATTCAATCCATCATGCTATTCTAAATGAACAATCTTCTATATCGATGTCAGAATTGATAATTAATTTGCGAAAAGTAAACATTCTCACTGAATCCCTATCTCATTATTCATAAAACAAAGCTTCTAGGAATATTTTTCTTTAATATTCAAACGTACACTGTTTATGCTACACCAAAAGAGATATCTGTATTCTTGATTTGAAGAATAATGTTGAAAATAAGGAATCCTATAAATCAGTATTTTTTTTTTCTATCAGGAGAAAATCCCGAGTTATCTGTGTATGAGTTAAAAAGTGTCCTTTCATTAATTGATAATCCAACAGATCTACGAATTAGTCCAGATAACAGAATTATTGAACTTTATTTTCCACCAGAGGGGAAAAAGAACTCATATTCTGATTTAATTCAATATATTATGCAAAGAATTACAATGGTTCATTTTTGCTGTAAACTACTGTTTCAGAATAATTTCTCAAATTCTCTTCCCTTATCATTTGATGAATTGATTTCCACTTTCGATTCGATAGCTGTTCAAGGATTAATTTCAAATAAAACATTCTCTGTTATTACAAAGCGAATAGGAGATCCAATAGGGATACTTCAGAATAAATCATTGAGCCAAACCCTATCTACCTTTTTAGGAGATCAGATCTTAAAAAATAACTTAAATTTAAAGGTTGATTTAAACAACCCAGAAATAAGATTCATTTGCATTATAAGTAAACATGGTTTATGGTTTGGTCAATTCATCTCTCTCTCTCTTCGAAAGGATGTTCGTAATAGAAGTTCTCATAAGCGTCCGTTCTTTCATCCTAGTTCAATGAATCCACTTTTACTCAGAACTATGATAAATCTTGCAGCTTTAAAACCGGGTGAATGGCTGTTAGATCCATTTTGTGGATCTGGTGGATCCTTATTAGAAGCTTCCTTGTTAGGAATCCGAAGTATAGGTGTTGAAGTTGATCGGAGGATGATATGGGGTGCTTATCGAAATCTGAAGATGGCTCAAAAAACCTCCGGATCCACTAATTTAATTTTTGGAGATGCTACACATTTAGGATTTAAGAAAGATTCCGTCTCAGGTGTTGTAACAGATCCACCGTATGGATCTACTGCCTCTACTCAGGGTGTCGACCTACTTGATCTCTTAATTGACTTTTTACATGAGATTAGGCCAATATTGCGTTCAAATTGTCGATTAGTTATAGCTGTACCATCAAGTATCGATATAGAAGAGAAAGCAGCAAATATTTTAGACGCGACTTATGTGAAATTTCTCCAATATGTTCATAGATCGTTAACACGAAA
>JBHLKC010000002.1:0-57060 GCA_048887065.1 Candidatus Hodarchaeota archaeon | reverse complement strand
CCTATTGATGATTTAGGGCCTCTAATTGTTGAGAAGCGATTACCTATTACAGGTGCCCCAATGAATCCTGTAAGAAGAGCGAGTCCTAGTGATTTTATTGAAACTGGAATTTCTGTTATTGATGGATTGAATTCTTTAGTTCAGGGACAAAAACTACCGATATTTACACTCAGCGGCATGCCCACCTCTGAGGTAGCAGCCAACATTGCAGTAAATTCAAAGGTGCTTGCAGAAGAACAAGAACTAGATGTGATTTTTGTAGCAATGGGTATCACCGAGCGAGAGGGCAGATTCTTCCGTATAAAATTTAGCGAATCATCAGGTGCCAATATTGCTTTCTTTTCGAACTATACAATGGATTCAATTGTAGAACGGATATTAACTCCAAGAGTCGCTCTTACTTTTGCTGAATACTTGGCTTATGAGAAGGACAGAAATGTTTTGATCATACTCCATGATATGTTAAATTATAGTGAGGCTTTAAGAGAAATATCATCAGCACGAGAAGAATTTCCTGGTCGTCGTGGGTATCCTGGATATTTATATACCGATTTAGCAACAATTTACGAGCGTGCAGGCAAAGTTCAAGGTAAAATTGGTAGTGTTACAATGATTCCTGTTGTTACAATGGCTAATGATGACATAACCCATCCTGTACCTGACTTAACTGGGTACATAACTGAAGGTCAGCTGCTCATGAGTAGATCACATTATAATCGCCAAATTTTTCCACCTATGAACCCAGTTCCCT
This sequence comes from Candidatus Hodarchaeota archaeon, assembly GCA_048887065.1. Taxonomy (GTDB): domain Archaea; phylum Asgardarchaeota; class Heimdallarchaeia; order Hodarchaeales; family Hodarchaeaceae; genus Hodarchaeum. The sequence goes on along the minus strand of JBHLKC010000002.1, from coordinate 56,309 downwards.
CATTGTCACGTCTTATGCATGAAGGCATAGGTGTAGGAAAAACCCGTGAGGATCACGCGAATCTAGCCAATCAGCTGTTTGCATGTTACGCTCGAGGGATTAAACTTCGACAGCTGGCTTCGATCGCAGGGGAAGATTCTCTTAGTGCTCGTGACCGATTGTACTTAACGTTTGCTGATGAATTTGAGCAAAAATTCATTCACCAAGGAGATTATCGGAGAACATTTGAGGAAACCTTGACCATCGGTTGGCAAGTGCTCACGAAAATCCCTAAAACAGATTTAAACAGAATCTCTAAGAAATGGATCGATAAATACTACCCTAAAGAGGATTAATTATTGTCAATGTCATCGCAACAACTGAAAAAGACTCGAATTGAGCTGCAAGATCGAAAGGCACAGCTGAATATAGCTGAAACAGGAAAAGAGCTGTTAGAAGATCGACTTGGAGCTCTCCTTGATGCATTTTCAAAACAAGTGAAACAGCTTTATCGAACACGCCAAAAACTGGCGGTTTTAGGTCATGAAGCTAAAAAATCATTAGCTTTAGCTAAAGCAGTAGATCGTCGTAGCTTAGCTCTTTCAGCTATGGGAGCAACAGACTCTTTAGGGATTAAAATAAAATCTGAAAATGTTATGGGGATTGTGGTTCCATCTGTTGAGCTTGTTAATAAGGAAGGAAGTCAAGAACAAGTTACCTCGTTTTTAGCTTCTTCAGAATTCGTTGATAGAGCTGTAGAATTATTCAGACAACAATTAGAAGTTCTTATAGATCTTGCATCTCATGAATTAGCAATTACTGAACTAGGGAAGGAAATTCGAAAGACAAGACATAGATTCAATGCTTTAGAAAAGATATTGATCCCTGAATTAGAGGATCAAATCCAACAGATCCTGCTTTCATTAGAGGAAAAAGAAAGGGATGAGCTTTCAAAATTAAGGATATTTATGAGAGATTAGAACATCCTATTATTCCTTTATCACCAAAATCTTGATTCAGTTAAATAATCCTATCGAAAGATCTATCAAAATTGAGGAATATTTCTCCTAAAGGGTGTAAATTTATCCTTTATTTCCCTCCTCCTTTGGTTCCGTGATAATTCCTATTTTGTCATAATCTACTTCTAGAGATTCTTGTCCTACATCTTCTTTGATAGGAGTTTCTTTCATTTCTTTTACATCTTCTATTTCCTCTAAAGTTGCAGTAATAGTTGATACCGCTGGTTGTCTTCTGGATCTTATTATATGTCGTATAACCCACAGTATTCCGAAAAGGAATCCTGCATAAAATGCAAGGGCTTCTACATATTGGAAAACTTCTACTGCAGATGAAAAAATGTTCTGCAAGCCCATTAAGGGAGCATCTTGAAGTCCTTTAAAATCTGGATCTCTTTGGATTAAATAAATATCACCCAGGATATTTGTGATAATTAGAACAAAAGCTGTAGATATCAATAGAAAGAAGACTGATAATCGTTCTTTAACACGTGGTGTAACAAGGGTGACACTTAAGAATTTAAATGCTCCAGCTACAATGAAGTATAATGGTAAAAGGAGAAAAGGTATATATCGAAACATAGGCATGAACGTTTCAAGCCAAGCTACCAAAGGGTTAATGATTTCATTATAAATTAGGAACATAAGAGAAGGGATCTCAAAATCAAAGGAAAAAGCGAAATACTCCTTTAACATCTCTAAGATTGATATGAAACTATCCCAGACTAAGCTAACCCACACTCCTAACATGATTATGTATTTGGAAATAACCATGACTTTGGGAGGTGATCGTGCAATAATTTGCCCTGTCCTTGCTACTTCAACACCCCTAAAAATAGCTGAGAATATTGCAACAATGGCAAAACCCTCTGCGAACCCCACAATGAATGTAGCAATTATTGTGATAATAATGAAATCTAATTGAATAATACTAGCTAAATCAGTTAAACGATTTTGGAATAAGGGAAATCCAGCCTGAATAATCTGAGGAATATCGAAAGTAATTGTTTCCTCTTGAATTAGTAACCAAATATCCCATAGAGTCCATGAGATAACGGGTAATCCATAAAGAACTAATACTAAAGGAATGATTAAGAGGGCATTTACGCTTGTTATGAAGGCTGTGATTTTGAAACCCCGCCAAAAAATAAGAAAAATTACCTTAAATAGCTGATATAGCCACCAGACAAAAAATACAAGAATAACTATACCCACAACTGGACCGATAGCTGTGGGTAACAACGTAGACAAAAATGCAATTACAAAGGGAATTGAGATCCATGCTAGAACTTTATATAACCGCCTATTTTCCTTTTCTTCTTCCTCTTCCTCTACTTTCTTAAAACGAGAGGCTACTCTATTACGACCAAGAGTTGTTAAAATAGAAAGAAAGACTAAAACGGAAAAAATAATGATAACTATGAAAAAAAATGCAAAGTAGATATTTCGAGCTGTTTGATAGAACTCTCGACCCCTTCCAATGTCTGTTAAACCTGGAATATCGGTTTCGGTTGCGACTAACACCCATTCCATGACGAGAACTGGGAGGATTTCTAAGTATGTATCCTGTAGAAAGACATCTAAGAGAAGATAGATGGCAGAACAAAATGATAATGCCAGTGCTGCAAAGAGGAAAAATCGTGAATCATAAATCATTTTTTTCGTTTCTTCATCCCTCAAACCGAATTCATTGGCCATATCGAATAAAACGATTTTGGAAAATCCTATTAAAACTAATATAAAGCATAAAGATGATAGTGCAACCGTAATTACGTAAATAGGATCTTCAATTGTCATTGTTTCTAGATCTGTGATCTGTTCTGAATAAATCATTGTCCCAATTATTAAAATAGCAAGTACGATGAAACCTATGATTTTATATATTTGACTAACTAAGTACTCTCTCCATGGAATTCTGGTGATTATACCTTTTGTTTCAGTTATTAAGGAAGCCATTTTGAAAACTCCAGATTCAAATATTATCTCTTTTATTTTGTCTTTTTCTTTTTATGATTAACCTTTTTAGAATAGCATATAAATACTATAAAAAACAATCAATTCAAAGCTATTTATCATTAATCTTGTTATTCTTTTTTGCGAGTGTGCAAACAATGGAATACACAGATAAAACACCTAAATATCACTTAAAGATCATTGTATGCGGTTCAGGAGCAGTGGGTAAAACTAGCCTTATCAGACGATATGTTCATGACAAATTTGAGTTTAATTATCTTATGACAATTGGTATGGATCCCTCTAACAGATTAGTGGAAATCAATAATAATTTACTGGTAAATCTTGTAATTTTCGATGTTGCAGGACAGGAAAGGTTTCAGATGCTAAGGGACATATTCTTTAGAAAAGCCAATGCTGCACTTCTTGTGTTTGATTTAACTAGGCCTGATACATTAGATGATTTATATGAATGGAAGCAGCAAATAGATGATCGTCTGGGTAAGGATCGAATTCCAAACATTTTAATTGGTAATAAATCTGACCTTGAGGATTTGGTACAGGTTGATTATCAATCCTTAGAGGATAATGTTCTCCCTGATTTTAAATCTATAAAATATCTAGAAACATCAGCTTACTTGGATCATAATGTAAGGGAAGCATTCACTTTGATCACTGAAGGTGTCCTTATAAAACAAGGACTATTAATAAAAAAGGGAGACTAGCTCGAGGAATTGGCTGGATTAAAAATCACAAAATGACAATTTAGCTATCTATTCAGTTGATTTATTTAACTATTTTGACATATATTTCAAAATAAGGTTTCTTGATCAAGTCCTTGTTTGATTGAAACTTTTTGAATTGGGTTTTCTTGAAAAGCTTTTTCTAGAATATGTAAATAGGAAATATCAAAAGCTTGGAACCAATTAATGCCTTTTTCAGAACGATATCCGCGAGTAGGGATACTTAAATCGGTAATGTATAATTTACCTATCGTTTCCTGAGGTGCTCTTATTGAACCTTCCTTAAGAAATGCTATATTTAAAGTAGCTTTAGGTCGGATATTCCCTATATTATCACCAGTAGTTACATCTAATCCTGAGGGAGCATCTAGTGAAATTACATTCTTATGAGCTCTTATAAACTCAAATACTTCTTCCGAAATCTTATCAAAACGTCTCGAAACCCCATATCCAATATAGCAGTCTAAAACGATAGTATTACTCCCTTGAATAGAAGTGGAAATTGGTAAATCTCGAATTATTTTTATTCTCTTTCTCTGAACCCGATTGAGTTGTTTCGTAGGAATTTCACGCAGTTTTTTATCCCCTTTAGGAAGAATCACAGTCGTATTACAGCCTCATGAATGTAATCTACGCGCAGCCACTAAGCCACCTCCGCCTTTATTGCCAACGCCAAAAATCACGTGAAAAACACATTGAGAGCTTCTAGTAAGTTGGTAAGCAAGTCGTGCAAGATTAAGACTAGCATGCTCCATTATCAATTCCATAGGAATGTTGTATTCTTCTATCATTAAGCGATCAACTTCCTGCATCTAAGCTTTTGTTATTCCAGGTAATCCCATGAAATTCACGTCCTATTGAATAAGATCTAATAAAAATTAAAATTCCCAAAGCGTTTGAAAGCCATAATTACGAATTCTTTCTGCAATCTGTCCCCAAGTTTCAAGCTCATGTTGTAGGATATGCCAAAGGATCCACTTAATGGTAAATGCCTCACTACTAATTTCTGGTACTATAATTTGTTTCGTATAATCAGGATTTGATTCTAAAAGATCTTTAACCTTAGCATAAGTCTCATCAAAACCAATGGCAATTTCATTTAATGAGAACCAAGAAGATGCTTGGGTATCGTTTTCCACCCCAAGAACATGAAATGGTGTGGTGGCATCCTGTAAAGCTATTCGTTTGATCCAAAAATCTGTTGTAAATATAATGTGACGTATCAATTCTTCAATGGACCATTTGTTGGGGTGAACTCTTTTTCTAAGATCCTCAGTTGGTATTTCATCTAGCTTTTGTAGAATATACTTACGTCTTTTTGATTGTCTTTGGAAGAGGTATTTATACATCTTAACTAATCCTCAGCAGAATTCTTATGATCTCCATGAAATTCAAAAATACTGCTTTTTTTTAAAAAAAGCTTCTTCATATTCTAAATGAGGAACAAAACCTGTTTTTTGATAAAGTTTGAGAGCTGCAATATTATCAACTTTTACATTCAACCCAATATGTTTTATTTCAGCCTCTAATGATTGTAATAACGTAATAACACAGGTGGTTGCATATCCTAGGCCTCGTGAAGACAGATCTGTTGCAATGTTCCCCAATACAGCAATGTTGTATTTTTTTGAATAGACATGAACTCCAGCAATTGATTTTATTAAGTTATTTTCAATTATACCATAATATTTTCCTGTTTTTAACATGAATGACTCAAAATAAGTATTTGGATAAGATTTTTCATAAAAAGTAAGAATTTCTCCAGTTTGTTTTTCTGTCAATTGAGTGCAATTAGAGAATTTTTTAACACGCAGTTCTTTTGGTAACCCTTGATATTTCATTTTAAGATGGGTTCCAAAATAATCCATTTCATATTTTGAGAGGAAATTTTTTTCTAATCCCTTTGTGTAATGACAATAAAAACGGTCTGGAAGGTCGTCAATTATCTCATCTAATAGCATAGAAATTTTTGAAAAACCAAACACAAGAAGAGTAGGTGTGGATAATCCTGAAAACAGAAGAATGAGTTCTGTTAATTGATCATTATCGAATAATCCATACCACGTACAATTATGGAAGAAAAAATCATCTAAGTCGCCAATGTGATAAGCAAAAAGATAGATATCTTTCTTGGAAAAATAATAAATTAGCTGTTTATCTGATACCTTTTGTACCATAATGTTTCAGCATAGAAAAAAGAAAAACTAAAAGTTTCCATTTATAATTTGTAGTACAATATTATGAATCGATTTCTTAGATATTGTGACTTTAATATTTCATATTAATTTAACAGATATATACCTATGCCCTATACAAAAGGATATCTTCTTATAAGTTATCCTAGCCAAACAACCTTCTAGCTCTCTCAGCTGGACGCATTTTGAGATCTGCAAATTCTTTAATCAAAAATTCCTGGAATTCTTTGGCTTGTGGTGTATCTACAGTATGAGGGTCGTCAAGTGTTGGAAAAGTTTCTTTTAAACGTTTGGTTATATTATATATTCTCTGCTGAATAACCTTGTGATCCGTATCATAATCACATATCACATAAACACTGGCCTCCTCCTGATCTTTGATTAAAATAACTTTAGAAAAAAAAATTGAGAATTTCTTCATACTGAAGCTTTGCGTTTCATCACTGAATGCAGTCTTAACAAACTGTTGAAGAGCAGTTAAAAAGCCTGCAGTTATTAAAGGATCTCCCCTTACTCCAGGTCTGAAATCTACATGAATGACTGGAAGACCAGCCCGTGAAATCACTCCAACTTCAAAGACAACCATTGTGTAAATTACCCTCAAATACACTTTCATTCTAAATTCTTATGAAGTTCTTATAAAGGTAATGTAGTTTGTTTTATTAATCTCTGTTTTATTACCTTACAAGGGTATTTGCTAACCTTTAAAAACCGCTTTTCAATTAGCAAAAACATATTTTAAATAAAAACTCTCCAAAATAGGTGTTCTTAATGCTAATGGAGCTCTCTTCTCGACAATTGGTTACTGTAGCTGGTTTAGGAGTAGGAGTTGTACTTGAATTACTCTGCTCCTTTTTAGTTATTAAACGTGACATAAATTTTCGTGGAAATCAATTTACAGCACTTGCTTACCTCAATATAGCAATTGGTGTTTTCATAAACGTTATCTATGTTTTTGTGCTAGATCCTGGAATTGTAGGATTGCTTCATCGAATGACTAATTTCTTTGTAATTATTGGTACTATATTTCTTTTTCTTGCTGCTATGTTCATTTCTGGAGGGAATGAGTTATTAAAATCATATAGAATGATTCTGCCAATCATAACGGTAATTGCTGGTGTTTTATTATTCGTTCTGACAGGTGTGACTGTTTATACTGGAGAAACAGCATTACCAGGAAGTGAACAGTTCATTGAATGGGATCTATTATTTTTTGCAGCTGCAGCTTTACCAATTTATATTTTAGTTATTGGTACGTTTCATTATTATTATTCAGTCTATAAGGACATTCCTCCCGATATGTTCCCCATTAAACGAGCAATTGGATTCATCTTAATTGGAATAGTACTGTTAGGTATATGCCATTTCTTGCTTGTAGTTCCACATGTTTTATTGGATGTTTTTCCAATATCTACGTTATCTTTAATGGGAAATATTGGATCTATTGGGGTTTTAGTAGGTTCTTTCATCATATTTTGGGGTTTTAGAACTAAAATCTCTGAAAAATGAATTGATGGCCTTTCTGTAATTTTAGATAATTCCTGAAATAGAGAATTATTTTCAATGTTGTTATAGAAGTAATTGCTTAACTTAAATCCATTTTAATAAGTATTTTAACTATGATTTAGGGAATTGATTTATAGAAAGTAAAAACAAAAACATTTCCAGAATGCTTTCCATGGTCTTCGCTTTCACTCCATTTCTTATAAAGTCTGTTTATCAGTTCTTTGAATTTAATTTGTAATTCACCATATTCTTCATCAGTGAGTAACCATGTAAACCCATAGAAACCCCACACATGAGGATCACACCTGATAAATGCATCTATTTCATCATTAGTCATACGATTAAAAGCTGATTTAAGCTCTAGAAAAGCTGCTATATTTGTATCAATAACTTTTTTTATTCTATCAACATTAAAGTCTTCTTTATGTCTTTGAGTGATAGCTTTATCCTCTTGATCAACGATCTGTTGTCCTTTTATTGAATAATATGCAGTACTCAAGTTTGGCCGATCTTTAAGTCTTTCGTATTGAGCTTCTATTCTTCCCTCTTCTAGCAATTCTTTTAGGTAGTTGTAAGTTGATTGTCTTTTTAATCCAATTTTTTGTTGAATCTGCTTTGCTGTGAGGCTACCATACCGATATAATAAAAATCCAATAAGGCCTTTTATTATTGATTTACTAGATAAATAATCATCTTTATTGGGGGATATATTCATGAAATTCAACCTTTAGATTTTATTTAAACACAAAGAGTTATAAATATATTTCCAATTCTATCTATCGTTCCAAACTTTGGAAATATATTTAAATCCCTCTAGAATTATACCTACTACTAAGTTAGATTTGTAAGAATTAACTAAAGGGAAGGTATTTTTTCAAATGAACAGGATTTTAGCTATAAACACAGGAATAATTATTTTTTTATGTTTTCAAATTGTACCAGTGCCTGTTTTAATGATGAGTCATGAGATTGATGGTGAACCGACAATAATTATCGATGAGAAGTTTCTTTATTATGATGGAATCAATATCACATGGCACGGAGTTGCAGCTTTTAAGCTTAAAACAAGTAATTTGGTGATCTACCTTGATCCTTACCTTCTTGAAAGTAATATAGAGACTGCAGATATTGTAATAGCCACTCATGAGCACTTTGATCATCTCTCTATACCCGATTTAAGAAAGATTGCTGATATAACCACAACTGTTTATACTCCCAGACCTGGTCAAGTATATGATCTTGGAACCACTGTTGAGGAATTAGAATCGGTGGAAGTCAAGGAGATACATTATACTAAACCTTGGGATATTATAGAAGAGTTTGGTATCACTCTTGAATTTGTACCTGCTTACAACGCTAATCATTTCCCTGAATTCAACTGGACTGGAGTAGTAGTTGATTTTGGAAATGTTCGAATTTACCATGCCGGAGACACAGCTCACATTCCTGAAATGAAACAAATTAATTGCAATATTGCACTCCTTCCTATAATGGGGAATGGATTGATGACTGATGAGGAAGGTGCTGAAGTAGTAGAATCACTTCAAGTATCATCCTACTTAAAGTATGCTATTCCTATGCACTATTCTTATCCCGTTAAGTTTGGAGATACTATTCTTGGGGATTTAGATGAAGTAGAGGCATTTAAAGAAAAAGCAAATTGTACCGTCATTATTTTAGAGCCGATGAATTTGTACTCTGATAATGAATCTACCACCACTACTGGAAAGACAACCCCTGGTTTTTCAATCATAATTATAATTAGCTTTTTACTACTCGGTATTTTTACACGTAGGCAACGGAGTAGAGAATAATTTCCTTTGATTATAGAGAGAGAAATGGTAAATCAATTATGAATGTAGACCCCTGGTTTAACCCTTTGTTATGAGCCTTAATCGTTCCATTATGATTCTCAACAATTATTCGACATAAATAAAGCCAAATTCCTGTTCCTTTAACCGAATATTTCGTTTCTAGAGAGACAAAAGGATCAAAAATCCTCTCAAGATCAATCGGATGAATACCAGCCTGGTTATCATTAATTTCTATTCAAACCATTGCTTCATGTTTTTTGATATTCATACTAATTCTTCGTGTTTTAATGGGAGTTTGTTTTATTGCATTATTGATTACATTATCTATAACTTGAGTGAATCGACCTTTATCTATTTCTACCAGAGATTTTGGTTCACAATCGAATTGAAATTCAAATTGATCTCCCAGCAAGTTTTTATATGTTTTTAAAAAGAATTAATAAGATTAATACATTATTTCTCTTATAATTTTTTAATTTTCTGAGATTTTTGTTTTAATAATAGCATAAAAACAAAACCACAAAAAGAAAAAAAACAAGCAATAGCAAAGATAAACAAATAATTTGGATCAATTACGAGTAAGAAACCATCAATTGAAGGTCCTAGTGCTCCAACTATATTTGCAGATAACATGACAAGTCCAAAAGCAACACCTTGCTGAGAAGAATTTTTTGCCACAAGACTGTTTGTAGAAGGCCAGAATAATGCATTAATAACTCCTAAGGACAAATAAAGAATTAAAAGAAGTAAAGAATTATTAATCAAGAATATCCCTAATAAGATCGCAACTTGAACCACTGCAGTTATTGAAAGCACCGCTTTTTCTCCATACTTGTCACCAAAGAATCCTCCACTAATTTGTCCAACAGCTCCTATGAAAGTTGAAAATCCAATAAAAAATGCTGCTGTGGTTATTTGTATACCCTTTATCTCGGATAAAAACGCAGCCAAGATAAAGTTGACCATCCCTCTCGTAATAGACATAGTTATAATAAAACAGAAAATTAGCATCAATGGTGAAAATTTCCACCAGTTTGAGAAATTGGTATTATTTTCTAACGAATTATTTTTTGATGAAATAGCAGGAGAAGATTCTCGTTGTGGTTCGTACCTTCCAACGAACAACCAAAAACCAAATGCAATAATAGTTAAGGGAATAGACCAATAGAGATAGATCAGGCGCCAACCAAGCGAATCAAGGAAAAAATAAACTGATAACGGCCCAATGGATGCTCCTAAACTACCTCCAATACCATGAAGAGCGAGGATTTTCACATAATGTGAGGAATAGGAGTGGGTTTCAGGGTTTTCATATGCTGTGGAGACCCAAGAAAGTCCAGGAGGATGATATAATGCAAGTCCAACACCCATCAAGATGATACTGATAGCCATAACAATGAAATAGTTTCCCAAGAGTCCTATCAATAAAGAACCTAATGAAGCTAGGAGCAGACTTACAAACATAAGCCATCCACGCTGATATTTGTCTGCAAGACGCCCAAAATATGGGGAAGGTAATCCAGCAGCTAAGGTACCAATTGTTCCTAATATTCCAAGGCCAATCCAACTTAACTCCCCAAGATTAGGAAATAGATCACGTCTGACTAAGAGAAGGATCACAGGAAAAATAAAAAACGGAATTTCAACACTACAATGGATAAGAAAAGCTGAAAACAGACTAAACCTGGGTGAAATTGAGTGAGGTGACTTTTTTATCAAGAGTATGGAGCTTCCTTTGATTAGAACTGAGAATATGCCGAAAAGAGGTTTTTCTGAAACTTCTTATAACTCTTAGATATATTCATTTGACGGGTCAGTGGAATTTGTACTTTCCCTCGAGCGAAACGAAAACTCAAAACTGACTAATGCAACTCCGAATGCGCATAAAATTCCACCAATTAAAGCGAATCTTGAAAATTCAGCTAAATAAATCCAAGCAAATAGTATAGAAACAAGTGGAATTAAAAATTGGATATTTCCAGCATGAATGGCACCATATTTTTGCACTAACATTAAATATAACGTGAAGGCAACACCAGCAGCCCCGATGCCAATTACTATGAGGCCCCAAACGCTCAATAGAGAATAGCTTTCTATTGGAGGAAAATGCTCTGTTATAATTGAAATTGTCAACAAAATGATAGATGCAACAAACAAATTTAAAGCAGTAATCTCTTGTACTTCCTTTTCATGAAATAATCGTTTTAATGACAAGGAATAGCCTGCCCAACCTACTCCTGACAGAAAACCTAATCCGTTTCCAATGATAAAATCAGTTAAAGAGAGAGCAGAAGCTGTTTCAAGAGAAGCTAAAAAAACTACTCCAATACCAATGGAAGAAATGACAACACCGATAGTTTTCCTTTTAGTATATTTTTCATCCACAAAAAGGAGAGGTGCAAATAAATAGATTAGGGTAGGATTAAAGTTTAATAAAACAGAACTCGATGATCCCAAAATGAATAAAATGGAGAAGTTTTGACCTAGAATCATTAGGCTTAACCAGAAAGCGCAAAATAGAACTTCATGGAATTTTGTTCTAAAAATTTTAAAGAGAATTTTTACTTTCCCTTGAGATGCTACGATAATGATTAAAAACACCGCACCAAAGATATATCGAAGAAATCCAAAAAAAAATCCGGGAAATATTCCAGATCCGACCCATAATTTAGAAACTAAAGGAGGAGTAGACCATAAAAGCACAATAATAATTGCTAAAACGAAAAATTCGGTATCGAGTTTCTTTATTGGAGAATACATTGGAGAAGCGGCTCATTAATGATAATAAGAGTAGAGAATGACATCTTCGTCCAAGAATTCCTTACGTAAATACCCTTCGGGGATGAACCCTAAACCAGCCATGAGTTTTCTCATTGGCAGGTTTGAGGATCGTGCAACGATCTTAATTTTTGGCCAATTATGCTCTCTTGCCAGATCGATTATAGCGTTTAATAACCTCTTACCTACACCAATGCCTTGATATAAAGGATCAACTCCTAATATACGAATCTGAGCAGAGCTAATTTCGCTTTTTGCTTGAACAAGAGCAAATGCAATAATTTTGTCATTTTCTTCTTCTACTAAGAGAAACATATCTGATCGGTTTATCTGAGCCTGAATCTGAGAGACAGACTTTAGTTCCATACCCCGGCTTATCTCATACTCAAAACATTTACTCATTAACTTAATTACTTCAGCAATGTCAGCATGTGAGGCGGTACGCATGAATATCTTTGTAATTAAATCTATCTTAAAAGGTTTAGCAAAATAGATTGATTTTTATGTAGTCTATTTTCCCTATTTTAAAAGGATAACACCATCGTTCTTTTGAATATCATTATTTCTATCTCTAGATATCTTCATCCAAAAATTCTTTCCACAAATTTTCACGAATTGAACAGTAAAGATCTTAAATACGAACTAATCAAATAAATTCCTTCAATTCCGACTCCAGATTGCATTGGAAGGCAAAATTGAATTGTTAATTCATCTTTGTGAAGTGAAAGAAAAGCCACTAAAGGGCTCCGTCCTTTCGTAAAATCCCCATGCGAATAGGTGAGTACTATTGTATTTGGATGAAAATCAGGGACAAAATCACGAATCTGGTGAAAAGGCGCCTCATATATTAGGAAACTAAATTGGGGATTACTGAAGATTCCTTGAGTTTTGCTCGCAATCAATATATCGATAATTTCAACCCCCTTACCTAGTGAACTCCCAAGATCTGCTGTTTCTAGTTTTTCAATCTTCACCTCATGAGCCTATTTCCTTTTTGCTTTCATATGGACATATTTTAACGAATAAACAACTTCAAGTTCCTCAATTGGAATTTGTTCACCAAAACCAAGCGACACTATAAGGTTAAACCAGAAGCTTCCGTCTCTAGTTGTTGGATGGGCTAGCATACATTCTTCATAGGGTATTACTTCTTCAAGGCGCTCAAAAAACATTTTTATTTTTCGAGAAGTCTGAACTCCTCTTAGAAAAGGTATTCCTCTTCCATATAATCCCTCACCGAGGAAAAAAAACACGAAAATTAGGATTTTGGACAGTGAAAAACCCAATTCCTTCATTTTCAGGGATTCTATATCCAAATACACCAGATATAGCTACTCTGAATGGGGTGGTTCAATTTGTGATAATGCGGTTAATAATGCAGTATAAAGAGTTCCTCCTAATTCTGGCTCTATTTCACTCCCAATTCGTAAATGAGTATGTCCAATTATTTGCATGCAATTGAGATGCTGAATCCATATCTGAGATACAACAACCAATATTTAAACAACTCTTTTCAAATTTTTTATCCCCTAACATGTTATAGGCATGAATTTTATGACTGCTGCTTGAAATAATTTATTTTTGTCAATGCACTACAATAATATTTTCAACTACCTTTCTTGTATTATACGTCTTGTATCTTTTTTAGTTCAGAGAGAAGAATTACATTTGCCTCCTCAAGATTTTGAAGTTTTTGGAAAACCTCTCTCCAAATTGGTGAGACCTCCATTGTTAGAACTTGTTCAGCTTTATAGGTTCCTTTTTTGAAATCCAACCATCCCAATATCGCAGCCATAGGGAAGTAGAGAACTCCAAAGATGATAAAGAAAACAGAGTAAGATTTTAAAACATCAGGAACAAAGAAAAGATTCTTGAAAAGAAGATTATAGAAGATTAGGGTGAAATTTATCAGAGATAAAACCAATGCAAACCAATTACTATGACCTCGTATAAAATATTGGCGCACGCGTCCCCCTTTATCAATCCACTTCCTTAAAGTTACTTTTATTTTTGCTTGGAACATTTTAATCACAATTTTCTTCATAGAATCATGATAGATAAATCCTTTTTTCTGCAATGTGAAAATATTCCTTGACTATATTAGCACCCATCTTCTTAAATATACTCGGATCTTTACTAAGATGCAAAGGTTTATTAAGATGTATGTCCATATTCACTCAGAAATAACTTGAGTATGGGAAATAAAGTAAAATCAATGCTTGATATAATTTTTACATATGGGACAGGGTTGATTTTTTTATTTGGTATAATTTTTCTATTGTTTATAATGCTCTAATGCAAGAATCGATAGGATTAATATTTCTAGGGAATCATATTCCTTCTCAGTTTTTTATTTTGAGAAATAGATAAATTAGTAGTGGTTGAAAAGAGTCGAGTATCTGGTTTTAACTTACTAGCGAATTTTAATTTCATCTTTTTAACAGGTTCCTTTGTAAATCAGCTTCAGAGTAAGAAATAAAAAAATAAAAAGGTTTTTTTGGGGAATTAGACGCCAGTTTTTTGATGAAGGGATAGAAGGTTTTATTAAGATAAATGTGCTAATATTACTCGGAGAAAAAGTGAAGAGAAGTGGAAAACACAGTCAGTAAAATTAGATTCTTTTTAGATATGGTATTCACCTTCGGGTCAGGGTTTATCTTTTTACTAGGTATTATCTTTATCCTTTTCTTGTTATCTTAGGTTTCATTAAGATTATGTTACTTTTCAAGAGAAAATACATTTATTAGAATAGCACTTCTAATCCATGTATTGTATTCACTAGAGATATTAGGTTTATTAAAATCAAAGATATTACTGTTAAAATCCCTTCAATAAATGAATGTACAAGGTTACCAATAAGATCCAAAAAAAGTAAGTTTTTTCATCTTAGAATCTGAATTTGCTCCTCCATTAAAGTTTTTTTATGCTTTAACTCCATAAGATTTTCCTGTTCTTTCTGAATAAGCTCTGTAGGAGCTTTTTGGGCAAATGGGCCTTCTAGTTTCTTCGATGTCTGTGAAATATCCTTCAACACTTTTTTTAATTTATTTTCAATTTTTTTTCTCTCTGCTTCAATGTCGATAATTTTTTCAAGGGGAATGTAACCAACAACCCCTAACAAAACTACTCGGGCTGATCGGCGAGGAGGGGTCAATTTAGATGATATAACAAGCTTTTTATCATCTATTTTAGCTAATGTAACAATCTCATCCTTTGTCAATTCAAATATCTTTTCATTCTCACCTAAATCAATTAAGAGGGGGATTTTAGTTGATAATCTCACATTAAAATCAGCTCTAATTCGTCTAAGCTCGTGAATTAGCTTTATCGTGAATTGAAATTCTGTTTCAATATCGTTGTCAATGAAACCTGCATCAGTCTGCGGCCAAGGAGAAACAATTAAAGCTGGGGATTCTTTATTATACTCTGGAAGATGTTGCCACAATTTTTCTGTTAAAAATGGAATGACTGGATGAAGTAATCGAAAAGAAGTATCTAGAATGTGGAGTAAGATGACCTTAGGAATAATTTTCTCATTATCATTGTTGCTATAAAGTCGGATTTTACTAATCTCAATATACCAATCACAAAACTCGTTCCAATAAAAAATCTTAATGTCTCTAATAGCCTTAAGATAATTAAAATTAGTAAAACATTCAGTAGTCTCTTTAACTAGCTTATTCAATCGAGATAAAATCCATCTATCAGCGAAGGTAAGTTCGCTTTTTTTAATCATATTTAATTCGGGTAGCTTCTCTTTTTCCTGAATATTACTAAGCAAAAAGCGTGTGGATTGCCATATTTTATTAAAAAATCGATGCGCAGCCTTTAATTGACGTGGATCTAGATTTGTATCAACACCAGGAATTGTATTGGAGATTAGTAAAAACCGTAATGCATCAGCACCATAATTACTGATGATATTTAAAGGATCAAAACGATCAACATCTCCCATTGATTTGCTAATTTTGCGTCCTTTTTCATCACGAATTAATCCATGAAGATAAATGGTGTCGTAGGGAGCTCTACCTGTTAATTCAATCCCTAACATCATTTCCCTAGCAACCCAGAAAAATAATATATCGTAACCTGTTTCACGAGTATTTGTTGGATAAAACCGCTTAAAATCAGGGTGGTTTGTGTCAGGCCACTTTAATGTTGAGAAAGGCCACAAACCACTCGAAAACCATGTATCCAATACATCTTCTTCTAATGTCAAATTTTGACTATCACATTTTGGACACTTGTCAAGGTCATTAACATCTGGAGGGAGGCAAATCTCTTCTTCACAACCATTACAGTATACAATAGGAATTCTGTGACCCCACCAGAGCTGACGAGATATACACCAATCATGAATATTGTCCATCCATCTGTAAAACCGTTGTTTTTCTCTTTCAGGTATGATAACTGTTTCATTGTTACGTACTTTTTCAATAGCCGCTTCAGCAAGGGGTTTGGTTTTCACAAACCACTGAATCGAGACTCGTGGTTCAATTACAGTGTGGCAACGCTGACAATAAGGTTCACTGTGGAGATATGACTCAATGTTATCCAATAATCCTTCTTTTTCAAGATCTTTGACAATAGCTTCCCTAGCTTCTTCTCTATCCAGCCCAGAATAAGCTCCAGAATATTCTGGAAGTAAATGGGCTTTTTCATCTAATATTGTTATTACTTCAAGCCCATATTTTTGACCAATTACATAATCATTTGGATCATGACCTGGAGTGATTTTCAATGCTCCAGTGCCAAATTCAGGATCTACATAATCATCTGCGATTATAGGGATTTCCCGAGCATTTACTGGTAAAATAGCCTTACTTCCAATAAATTGTTTATATTCCTTATGATCAGGGGTTGTTGCAACAGCAGAATCTCCAAGAAGTGTTTCAGGCCTAGTTGTTGCCACAACGATAAAATCTGTAGCTCCTTTTGCCCAGTTCCCGCTTCCCCATTCAGCTTTTGGTTTTGTCCACTGTTGATTAACTATGGGGTATTTGATATACCATAAATTGCTTTCTCTCTCTTTTGATTCGGTTTCAAGGTCTGAAATAGCTGATTCACACCGGGGACACCAATTGACCATATATTCGCCACGATAGATAAGACCTTTCATATATAACCTATAAAATGCCTCACGTACGGCTCTTGTACAAATTTCATCTAATGTGAATCGTTCACGATTCCAATCCGACGACATCCCCATTCTTTTTGATTGTTCAGTGATTCTTGCGTGATATTTATCTTTCCACTCCCATACTTTTTCAATGAATTTTTCCCGACCTAAGTCTTTTCGTCTAATTCCTTCTTTCAAAAGTTCTCTTTCAACAACATTTTGAGTAGCAATGCCAGCATGATCTGTTCCTGGCATAAAAAGTGTTTCTTTTTGATTCATACGTTCAAAGCGTGTCATCAAATCTTCGAGAGAAATTGTCAACGCATGGCCTAGATGTAATTGACCAGTCACATTTGGTAAGGGAATCGTAATACAATACCGGGGACTACTATTATCTACTAATCCTAATTCAATCTGTTTTTCAGGTTGAAAAAAGCCATTTGTTTCCCAAAATATGTAGATTTCTTCTTCAAATTCCCTATGGTCATAAGCTTTAGTGAGTTCTTTATTCATTTGTCTTTCTCCAGTTAAAGAAACGTTTAAATATTTATTTGGAGCGAATTATAGATTCAAATCTTAGGATTTTAAAAATTACTATGTATAAAACCTTTTTACAATTACATAAAAAATTTCTATGATCTAGAAAAATTCCTTTATTCTTACTAGATTAGAAGGAAGAAAAGTAATTATTCTCGTTTTTTCACTTTTCCCTCGCGATATATTGATGTTAAAATGACTTTTTTTAAAAGTCATGTTCCTAAGAAATTAGTTAATAAGAATTGTCTTACAACATTACCAGGTTTATTTCTATTTTAAATTTTAGCTTTTTTCCACTTAAATCAACCATAGGAAAAATAGATGTGCCCTGGTATTGCTTTTTCCAATCAGATTCACTTCTTGGAATTGAAAATATTGGAAAAGAGTAACATTTAATCGATTTGGAAAAATTAAATGAGATGCAAACCTGTTCTTGTTCGTTCTCATCCCTTAATTCAATACGCTGACAACCAGAATGATAAAGTTGCTTTCCTAAATCAAAAAAATTCCCTTCGACGATTCCTCTAGTTTTATAAGGGTATGATACGATGATTGTATTGATCTCTGGAGAAAAAATTAGAGAATTTGTCGTAATTGGCTCATTAAAATCGATATCATATGTTGTTTCTAGTTTTTTTGATTCTAATCTGTAACTTTTCGCAATTGTGGTCTTGATAACATTTTCACCAAGATACACTTCCCCTTTTCGCTGAAGAGTTATTTCACGGTCTGAATTTTGACTAATTTTGTATCGATTACCTGCGAAGGTTCCTAAATCTTGATAGTTATCTTCCTGGAAAGCTTCAATCTCAAGAGATGGTAAAAGAAAGTGATCTTGAAACATCCATTTTTCGAAACGATCATTTATTGATGGCATTTCCGCAGAATGGTAACTCTCTCTTCGTCTTGTCAAAATATTAAGGAAATTATATCCACTTTTTTTCAAATTTAATGAAAAAATGGCTCCACCGACCAATGAGGAGACATAACATGAAATATTCCTATTTTCTAACACACCATCCAGTTGGCCATCCAGTAAAACATCGTCAATTTTACATTTTTCTATTTTCAATCCTTCTTTCAAGTATAATTCATCTAAAAGATGCTCTGCGTGATTGAGTTGCTGATGAACCGTGTGTCGTAGAAATGGATAGTATACACCTCCAAAAAGGCCATGCCAATAAGCATCATTAGACTGTGCAGCCATAATATGCCTCCAAATTTCCGAAAAAGATTCCTTTGGCAAATGTGATAATGTTTCTTCAGCTAATTCAACTTTATTTCGGCAAGTTATCATCCTCTTATGCATAATGTTCGATTGTGAATATTTTACAAGGAAGTTTTGCCAAAAAGATCCAGTAGTAAAAGTAAGAATGTCTTCTGATAATGCTATTTCTTTATCCATCGCTTTTTGCCTAAGATTTTCCAGTTTTTTCCTAAGAGGTGTTGGTAAAGCCCAAACTGACATTTTATCGTAAGAACTAGTAGGAAGATAAATCAAACCTTTAGGTGGATTCTTTTCAAGATAATCACTAATTAAAACAGGTTTAATCCAAGTATTTGCTAAGATCAATTCAAAGAATTCTGGTATCCAGCCTTGATTTCCATTGTACCCGTTTATATAACAAATATCGTGGGTTGTTCGATCACCAGCAGGCCATAATCCCATTTTCTCCGCATCAGAAAACAAAAGGATAATTTTCTCTTGATTATTATCTTTTCCTCTTTTTAAATATTGAATTGTTGCTAGAGGATCCTTCCATGGAATCAGATATCGGATATATTCATTTATGGGAAAAACTACTATTGATTTTCCCTCAGCTTCAGTATTATAGGCATAGAAGGTTTTCTCCTCTGAATAACCTGCGATTCTAAAGAGGTAATCATCTATAAAAGTAAATTTAATATTCATATCATAAAATGTTCGTGGAAGATCCGGAGCCCATACTCTTTCTGCTAACCATGCTCCTCTTGGTTTTATACTAAAATTTGTCTCCCACCAGTCTATCATAAGCTGGAGCTGTTTCTGCCTATCTTTTTCTGGAATAGTTGCTAAGATAGGCTCGTAAAATCCTCCACCAATTATTTCTATTTGATTCCTCATGAATAGGAATTTTAGCTTCTCTAAGTATTCAGGATGATTTTTCTGAAGCCAAAGAAGGAGAGATCCTGAATAATGCAAATTAGCTTTTATCTTTGGATATTCACTTATCGTCTGAATGAGAGGTAAATAAGCTTTCTGATAAGCTTCTTCTATAACCCATGGAAAATTACCACATGGTTGATGAAAATGGAATATTAAAGGAAAAAAAATTGAACCGTTTTCAGCAGCAGGCAAAATAATGGCACTCTATTCTATGGAATTACAGAATTAGACCAATTAATTCTTCTACCTTCTCTTCAACAACTCCAACTGCATGAGCTGGAGATACTTCTGGATTTGCATCAACAAGTAACAATAATCCTTCACCTAGAATATAAACAAACAGATTTGCTACGCCTGTAACACCCAAAAAGAATCTCGGTCTTTCTAAATGAGCTGCAAATGCGCCTCTGATTGCACGTACAGCTGATGGAAGTATACTATAATCCATTTGGTTAACAATAATCGCTCCTGTAAAAGATGAAACACAGGCGCCTCTTACAGCCTCTTCATTCTCAATCCAAGTAAGAAGGTTTCGCTCAACTATCTGTTTCATGGATTCAGTCATATACCGAGATTCACCAGTCATAACTGTTTGTATGGATTCATCAAACTCTTCTTTCTCCAGAAGAGAAAGTCTAACTCTTTTTTTATCTAGTTTGTGGGCAAAAGTACCCAAGAAAAGAGTCATTAATGTTCTTAGCTTGAATTCTATATCAAGGAGAGACGCGGAAGCAGATGCAATTAACGAAAAAAGCCCCTCATTTCTTAAAATACCAGCGATTCGCATAGATGCGAAATCAATGTGAAATATTTGACCCTTAGAGATTGCTTCCTCCTCAAGTCCTTGAGAAATATCATATGCAGAGGTTAAGAGATTCTGAACTTTTTCTGGAGGGAGAGATTTAACATCTTCTTCTTGACGAAAATCTTTCGAAATCAATGTCTTTCCTTGTGATGAAAAAACAAAGAATGCCAGAAATGCCTCCAATTCGTCAAAGGAAACCATTAGCTACTCACCTAATATCAATTGCCCCATCTGGATGAATGCTTCCTGAACCTTTGCACCAGTCTTAGCTGAAGTCGTGTAAAATTGCTTTGCCTGGAACCGTTTGAGAATTTCTTCTTTTGTGAAAGATAACTCCTCGGTGATATCATTCTTATTTCCAATTACTATAATCTTAGCTGTTGGTGACTGCTCTTTAACATCAGCAAACCAGCGATCTAATTTATCAAATGTATCAGGTCTGTTCAAATCAAAGACAAGAAAAACCCCATGAGCTTTCTTTAAATACAAGTGGCGAAAATTTGTGAAAGAACTTTGACCTGCGACATCCCAAATCTGGAAACTGAGTTCTTGCTCTTTTCCTGTCTTAGGGTCTTCCATGACTACTGTTTTAGAAAGAAAATCGACACCAAGCGTTATTTGATATCCTTCTTCGAAAAAATCATCCACATATCTCTTTATTAAGGAAGTCTTCCCGACTTCAGGTTCCCCCAGAAGTAATAATTTGAATGCAAACTTCGCTCCTTTTGCTTTCTTTTTAGACAAGGTTCCAGCTCCATTAAAAGATAGAAGTATTTCTGACGTAAGAAGGAGATAAACTCTTTTATAAATATTCGTGATTTATATTCAACAATACAAATAAATGCAGGATTGATTTCTTCTTCTCGCGAAAAAAGATATCTACGAAAGGTTCATTAGAGGTCTAATTAATGAATAAGGATGAATGGGAGATTAAATTTAAGCTGCAAGCTGCTCAACGATCAGAGTCTTTTCAGTTTTCAGTCAATTCTTTACGAGACTCAAGTGTTGAATTTCCAAGCTTTCCTAAAGATAAATTCCTTAGGGCCTTACAGACCCACAGTGAATCTAAACACTATTCACTTTATTCTGGAATGTTAAGAGATCTGAAGTTCAAAAGGACTTCAGATCTGCATGAAAATGTAGAAATCCATGTAATAATACTCGTTTTTGAAAAGATAGGGCCAATTTCATTGATCTTTTCGAACAAATTTGAAAATTTAGTTTTAGAAGGTTTGGATGCCAATTATAACTATCTGGGTACTGATGCTTTAATTAATATCCTCATACAGATAATCAAACCAGATTCACCCACTGTAAAAGGGCTAGGAAATATTCTAACAATTTATCATGCGTCAAACATGGAAGAATTGGTTAAAAAGGAAAAATATGTTCCCTTTCTGGATAGAATTGAAGGTCAATCAATTATTTTTAGCTTAAGTATAATTATCCCGATATTATTCATTCTTATTATTCCTTCTCAGTTTTTAGATTCGATGCTGTCATATGTTATCACATTGGGTATATTTTCAATTCTTGTATGCCTATATCCACTAATTAAACGTTCTATAAGGTTTGCGCCTTTATCATTAATATCTGCATTAATCAGTTATCTTTCCATTGAAACAATGATTCATTTTCGTGTCTTTCAGGGATTAAATCCTTGGGGGATCTTTAATAACATATCACGTCAGAATCTGATAGGCATTTTAAGAAATCAAGATTTGGTTAAAAGTACAGGACAGGGAGTAATATTGGGATTTGACCTTCTACAGCTTCTAATTCCCTTTTTAGACGCAATTATAATAATTTTCATACCTTTTACTATCGGGGTTAGTCTAACAGGGATTTTTCAAATCTCAGAACGAAAATGGAAGAGTACTATGTTATTAAGAACGTTATTTTCAGCGCTTTTGTTAATTTTCATAATAATAATTCCATTAGGGTATCATGCCATAGGAAAGGGTACAGAAGGAACTCTTTATGCAAGTATAGGGCTAGTTGAAACAGCAGAAATATTCTCGCCTGAATATTTAAACAACCTCGATTTAACCTATGAAGATTTACTCAGTCTAATTGCCTCTACTAAACAACATTTGAAACTAGCCAGTAATTCGTTTAGACAGTTTGGTAATAATCCATTAATTGCTCTTATTCTGCCATATATTATTCCAAATGTAGCAGGAATACCTCTAAAAGATCTTCCGAATATATTGACTTTAACTAATGTATTAGCGGAGGCGGTACCTCATTTTTACCCTTTATCCTGGGCTTATTTTAATCTTCAATTAGGATTCAACCAATCATTTTTGATATTAATTCAAACAATGGAAAAAATTACCGAAGGAGGACTTGGTGCCCAGATTTCCCCGAAATACAATTCATCTATGAAGGATGCACTTAGTATCCTTCAACTTGGTGTGAATAATCTCACAGATGCTCAACAACCTCTTCTTTCACTCGTTAGAACAGTTCAACAAACTTTGAATTACTCTATCTTTGCAGATATCTCTAATGTGTTGACAGAACTTGAAATTGGATTACCTATTCTTGTGAATACGACTAATGAAGTTGTCCCTTGGATAAATTCAACTTACAAGCTCACACTAGTACTGGATGATCTTAGTGAATATAATTTTGAGTCACAACTGCTAGAGGAAGCAGAAAAAGACTTTAATGCCTCAAAAGGACTTTATGATATAGACATTGGAAGCTTTCCTGATATAGAGGATCCTTTGATACCTATTCAGGATTTGGTTAATTTTATTATTAATCTTCATCAAGTCACAAAGCATATGATGTTTTCAGTACGAAATGCGACACATATGTTTCGATCATTAAACAAGACTATGAAGCTAATGGATGACATTAATTTTTCCGACGTAAGTAATATCTATGATCCTATCTGGTCTAATATCGACTTGGGCCTCCATAACACCTCTAGTTATCTGGCCGCGACGCAAACAAGCTTGAATAATATGAGTGATGTTATTACTTCCCAAGAACCTCTTGAATTTGCTGGATTAAATAAACTGCTTGATGAATTCGAGGAATTCACCAATTCCACTTCAGAAAGATTTGATTTAGTAGAAAGCTACGTTTTGGCATTGAACGAAACTTCAAATGCAGTAAAATTCTTCTCAATGGGGACTAATAGTCTCAATGCAGCTTTAAATGCTCCTGTTTTCAACAGTACTGACTATGACACCGCAATAAATAATTTTACCATGTGTCAAGAGTCAGCTAATACTACAGATGAAATACTTTCAGGGATTTCTAATCATCTGCTCAATGAGACCGCAATAACAAACTGGCGAAATCTTGTGAAAGGAAACATTACCAATATAGCTACAAATTCAATTTATATGAATGCTGAGGGATGTCTTGTCTTAATCGATGAAATTATAAATTTTGGATCAGTTACTATACCAGATGATTTAACTGAATT
This sequence comes from Candidatus Hodarchaeota archaeon, assembly GCA_048887065.1. Taxonomy (GTDB): domain Archaea; phylum Asgardarchaeota; class Heimdallarchaeia; order Hodarchaeales; family Hodarchaeaceae; genus Hodarchaeum. The sequence goes on along the minus strand of JBHLKC010000002.1, from coordinate 32,273 downwards.
CACAGCCATACTTAGCGACATGGAACAGTTAGATTGGAATATTTTTACTCTTTAACTCACTTCTTAGTGTAAATCTTCTTAAAACGAGAATTTTGATTGTTCCTCAAGATATGGTTTCGGATCTAGATCCCATACTGATAAATCAAACGATGCACGAGTAGCTGCAAGATCCCGAAATACGGTTCCTGCTTGCTTATCTTTCCAAAATTCTTCCCCATATTCGTCGACCATCTGTTCAATCCATTCTTTGACACGGATACTCGCAAGAATATATGAAGGAGCATAGATATCATAATCTGGCATTACATGGTGTAAAAGCCAATAGTTTCCAGGTATTTCCCAAAAAAACCTTCTTGTTAGTTCTTGGAAACGGGAAGATGCCTCCTCAAGAGAGTAATTATTCTTCCAATACTCAAGTTTCATCAATGAGTTTGATGCATAAAAAACTAAGAAAAACAAATTCATGAAGTGACGCCTATCCTGAATGTCTTGAATCACTTCCTCTGCCAATTTCATCTCTTGTTTTAAGAATATAGGATTTTCCATTAACATTTCAATAAAAACTGAGAAAGTCTCTGCTACACTCATCGGAATTAGGTATCTCGTCCAAAATGGATCACTGGGATTGCCAGAAGTGCAATGAATTGCATGGCCAAATTCGTGAAATACACTAATAAAATCACTAAATGGAGACACATGCTTAAAAATCACACGAACATCATTTGGAATTTGAATCCCAAAACAGAAAGCAGAGGGAGTTTTTTTCTCCCTATCTTCACTATCGACTTTTATTCTCTTAAGATCATCCCCAAAACCCCAATTCGATAAAACGTGGTCAATAACTTTCAAAGGATTCTTTTTTTCAAGATGAGGGTTTAAAGGGGAATATATTCTCCCTCTAGCTACATAAAAATCGTCAAAATATTCAAAACTATCTTTTCCAAGAATTTCTGGAGCGTAATGCTCTGCTGCTGCTAAAAAAGGATTTTTTGCACCATCACCTAGAATAGTAATAAAATCCCTTAATTTCTCATATGAAACTTGCTCTCTTTCTAAATAAATTTCTAAAGGAGAAGATTCATAAAGAGAATGAACTTGACGAGAAATATCAAATCGCTCAGTAATCATTGATCCAAGTTCTTCAGCCTTAATAATAAATTCGTCGAATACTAGTTTTCTGTTTATAAAATTTGAAGTTTGAGCATTAAATTGCCTCCATGAACCCCAATTAACTGGTTTTTCGTGGATCTTAAAAGCAGTTGTCGATATAACTTTCATTCGCTTATCATAAATTTCTAAAGTTAAAGGGAGTTTTCGAGCATCGGCGATTGTTGTAATGGCTTCTAAGTACAGGTTTCTCGGTTCTTTATACGAGTTTAAGAATTCAGAACTTAGCTCTACCAACGTTTTAGAAATAGTCTCCATCTTATCTTTTTCATATTGAAGCCCAGCATATTGATTGAACATCTGCTTGTTCAATTGAATAGTAAACTCTTCAAATTCAACAGTAAGATCATCTAAACTTCGAATGGAAGTCATAGCTATCACTTTTCTTGGTTCTTTTACTTTCAGTGACAAATTTCTTTTTATAACTTCTAATTATTGAGAATGAATATGTGAATTCCTAGGTCTTTTAACTTTATTTAGAAATATTTTTAACATTTTTCAAAGTATCTGTGAAAATCTCTTGAATTAATAAGTGAAATTAATATAAATCCATTATTAATACATCTTAGCTTATAGTTTAACTGTGTATTATTAAACCAAAGTCTGCTAGAGCTATGTTCAATGCATTATCATTCGTATGTACACTAGACAAAGGTCTATGTTCATAAATCTCCCATCCAATCCAAGAATCGATTGGATACCTGTTGTAAAAGTATTTCACTAATTAAAGGATTACGTTGGGCAGCAATTTCAGCAGCAATCCACACTAGAGAGGAGTCATATTCTTTCTGAATATTCTCAAGTTTGTCCCCACGCTGGTCTTCAGGTTGTGAAAACAAATCAATTAACAAACTTGCAACTTTGAGAAGTCTATTTGTGGATTCTTTTATAATTTCATTTGCTCTATCTGGATTTTTTCGCAGTTGTTTTATTACAGTTTTGGAATATGGGCAAGGATCTCCATGTTTGACTTGTCTTTTATCCAAATCCACTAGTATATGTTTAGGATAATTCTTCACTAGATTTTTTGAAATTCCTATAATATCAGCATATGAAGGATCGATCATTGTTGTAGTGTAACCCACTTTTCTTAAGCTAGCATGAGGGACAAAAAGATCCAAGCTATGAACTATCAAGTCAACTATTACATTAGATGAACCTGTTACAAATATAGGATTTCCTCGATAGAGTGCTCCCAAAACACGGTCTTCATTTTTCTTAACTTGGCTTAAAAAGAAATCAATACTACCCCCTTCTTTTTTCTCAGATAAGGTTACCCTCCTTTCAATGATTTGAATCTCAGCTGTTGCTTCTTTCTCTGTCACTCGCCAATTTGAGACGTATTTTTCCAAATCGGGAGGGAAGGTTAGGGTGCTTGAATATATAAAATTCTGCTTGATGTGTTCTGCAATCTCTTCAGCTTTAAACTTCAAGAATGGAACCTTATTATATAGAAAAACCTGCTGATCCTGAGGCACTAGATATGATAATGAGGCTACACATTTAGGTTCTTCTGCATCTAATTGTTGAATCTGAAATAAAAGGATAAAACCAATTCTATTTAAGCTAGAAAATGGTAATATTGCCTCTGCTGTCTCCAAATCAGCTGATGACATCATAGACAGCGTCATCTGAGAACGCATTGCAATTCTCTGTGCTTCATCAGTTGAAAGAGTCCCCTCAAAAAATATTGGGAGCGCTCCTCTTTTCTTATCAAAAACACTGAATAGGACGTCTCTATCTATCAATTTCAAGTCACTTCAAAATTCATTTTTGCTCCAATCAAAGCTTTTTTGTCTGTTTAAAAGGGTTAACCAATGGATTTTATGATAACAAGTAAATCCATGCTTATTTATCTTTAGTTTTTTATTACTAAAATGATTTCTAGGGAAAATCAATTCTCCTTAAAATTGAAGTAGAATGGTGGTGATTTCAAAAGATTTACAAATACAAAAGCGAAATAGAAGTCTATAGATGCATGAAAATTAAAGATAATAATTTACAACTCTAATTTCCAGAATTTAATTATCTGATGGGCGTGTTCCTTTGTTTTGACCTTTTCAATTCCTTGATCCCCTCCAAAAATACCCTCAATTATACCATTTTCATCGATTAGAAATGTAATGCGTGCCACACGATTCCCTTTTTTATAAGCATTAAATTTTTTTGCTATTTCTAGTTTCTCATCCATTAATAAAGGAAAAGGAAGACTATATTTTTCAATGAACTTCTGGTGTGATTGTGAACTCCCTCCAGATACTCCAAATACAGGAATATTTTGACTCAGAAAATATTGGTAATTATCTCGGATGGAACAAGCTTCTATTGTACATCCAGGAGTGTTATCTTTAGGATAGAAATATAGGACAAATCTCTGGCCTCCTAATTTTTCTGAACTCATAGGTTGACCTGATGAAGTTTCAGTCTCAAAATTAGGCGCTACGTCTCCAATCTTCAACATTTTTTCTACATCCAATTATATAATTAATTTGGAATTTCCACTTGTAAAATAGTGCGATTACATCTAATTATTATTGTCATTACTTGATAAACTAATTTATGCTCCTGAATAAAAGTTTTTCTGACATTAAACCGTAAGAATAAATTTTTGAAGTTAGGATTATTATTTTCCATCGTAATGATCATAAATTATTTTTTCTACCGATCTTTGACAGAAAATGAGTGAAAACAGGTATAATACTCCTCTTGCGTGCGGGATTGCTAATGCTTATAAAAATGGGGAAGATGATGAGATATTAGAGCCTAGTATTCTTGCTGATCCAAACCACCAGAATCCAATTGGTCGTATAAAATATAATGACGGTTTAATTTTTGCAAATATTCGTGGAGAGAGAGAGATAGAACTTACACAAGCTCTAATAGAAGAAAATTTTACCCATTTCCTTGTAAAACCGCTTAATCTTTACGTCTCAACAATGATTCAATATCACCCAAACTTATCCGTCGATGTTGCTTTCCCTCCGATAGGAAAAATTTCCAATAATTTAACTGAATTCGTATCAAGACATAACAAACGCGTTTTAAAGTGCGTAGAGAGTGAAAAAGCTATTCATCTAACATATTTTTTTAATGGAAAGCAACATAAACAATATAAAAATGAAGAAAGAATAATAATTCCATCTATTGAAACCGAAAATTTAGCCAACTATCCAGAAATGAGAGCTTACGATGTAGCTCAAACTACAATCAATAAGATGAATGAAGGAAGTCATGAATTAATTATAACAAATTTGTCACCTTGCGATGTAATGGGGCATATAGAAGATAAACAGGTTATTAAAAAAGCAATACAAACAGTAGATGAACAACTCCATAGAATAGTTGCATCTGCACTTATAACAGATTATACTGTATTAGTAACAGCAGACCATGGACTTGCGGAATCTTGGTTATATCCTGGTGGGGCAATTGATACAGGACATACTTCAAATCCTGTTCCATTTCTTATAATCTCCCATAAGAAAAATCAGATCAAATTAAGAGAAGGTGGATCTCTTATTGATATAGGGCCAACAATATTAGAGATCCTTGAGATGAATAAACCGTCAGAAATGGAAGGGGAAAGTCTAATTTCTGGAGAAAGCGTTCTAAAAAGCCAAAGAATCTTACTTTTAATACTAGATGGCTGGGGTTATAATCCTGATTCCTGGGGGAATTTGTACAAAGAATTTGGTACCCCAAATATGGATAGATTAAAAATTAACTATCCTTTTACAACATTAGTCGCTTCTGGAACACGATTAGGGATGCCCGAAGGTACTGTTGGGAATAGCGAAATAGGACACCTTCATATGGGTGTTGGACGACGTATTATAAGCGATCGTGTAAAAATTTTTGATGCTATTGAGAATGGTGATTTTTTTCGAAATTCTGCTTTTCTAAATGCAATTAATTATGTTAAGAAGAATAATTCTGCCTTACATTTACTTAGTATCATTAGTTTCTTCTCAAGCCATGGTTCCATTAAATTTCTAGAGTCGTTAATGGAATTATCTGTTCAGTCAAACCTTCCTCGAGTTTACATTCATGGATTATTAGGACGAAGAGGAGAAAAACCAGAAGCAGGGGCATACTATGTTAATAAGCTGGAACAAAAAGCAAAAGAATTAGGAACGATTAAATTTGTTTCTGTTATTGGACGTCATTGGGCTTTAGATAGGGAAGAAAACTGGGATCGAATTCAAAAAACATACAATATGTTAGTAAATGGTCAGGGAAGATTAATCCCTGATTTCTAATCTGTTTATTCTAATCTCAGAGTTTCTTCGAGATATTCAATAAATTGTTGAATATGCCTAAGAAGCTCTGAGGTATCGCTATATGAGCATAAAGTCAAATATTTTGAGGTATTTCCTGAAATCATTGCTGAAATCGGTGTTTTTGATTTATTGTACAGGGTTAAGACTGGTTTATGCAGAGAATCGAGAGCATATGAAATTTCATAACCAACTCCTAATGATGGTAATGAGGTCTCTGCAATAACACCATCACACTCTTTTAACCATTTAATATCTTGATTATAAATTTCTTTGTCAGTCATTTTATCTTCTATCTCAATGACATCCGGAGATGAAATATGATGATCCAGAACTTTATGGCCTTTTTTCTCGAGATATTCATGAATGATTTGATAAATTGATTGAAAGCTTCTTCCTCCTCTAATAGCACCACATAGATAGAATTTCAAATGTATTCCCCTATTTTTGTTTATGCCCAAGTAATAATCTGCAGTATTCCTGTACTTTTTTATCTTGGGAATCATTTTCTAATAATCGTAAGACCGTAGTCAACTGATCTTTAACATGATCTAAAGAAATAGACTTCTCTATACACAGTTCCTTTAATCTTTCATCTAAAATTGGATTTGAATGCAGAACAGAAGCTATTATCTGAAACACAACATTATCGCTTCTTCCCTTACGCAGCATTTTGAGTGTTTTAGAAGGATTTTTATATTTCTGAGTCTTAATCAGTCGAGTAAGAACAGGAAAATGATCATCAGAACGTGACGTCATATAACCTTGTATTTCTTTGATCCCTATTATGGTTTCCTCCCAATACTTTTGAAATTTCTCACTAGGAAATCCTAATTCTTTCATAGTTTCAATTTTATTAACTAATTCTTTGTACTCAGAGTAATGTTCGATTTGGGCTTCCTTTGTCCTTGCAGCAAATTCTAATACTCCAAGAATGAATCCATGAGAGAATTTGTTAATACTTGAAGCTAAATCTTCAGTTATAATGAATTCTTGTGCTTCCCTCAAAATTTCAGAATTTTTTCTCAAATGGCTCTTAGCATCTAATGACAATTCTTTATTTTTCCTTTCAAGATTATCCAATGCCCAAAATAAAAACATTGCTTCTTCTTCGTCCTCTTTTGAACGAATAAACTCCTTCATATCCTGCGAACTTAGTAAAAGAGATTTAACCTTTTCAAAGTCCACTACTAGTCTTTTCAAATCTTTCCTTCCAATGAATCATGTATTTCTTTTAAACTATCATTAAATATTTTATGGCCTGGCAGGTTTTTAAAAAGCCTGATTGAACATCCTAAAAAAGTATGTCGGAGTGGGAAACCGTCAAATCTGAATAAAAAAAAGAAGGAAAGAAAGAAGTGAATTACCCTAAGAGCATTTTATAAACATCTTTCGGGTCATGGTCGCCTGGAGCTCTAATTTTAAATCTAATCTGGACTTTTTGATCAGGTTTGACTTCGGTAAAAATCCATCTTAGTGCTGTACCTCCCTTAACCGAAGAGGCCTCCTCATATCCAACAACTGGTTCTTCTTCGGTTTCTGAGGCTAATTCAAAACCTGGAGGCAGATAATCACTGATTTCTACATTTCTAATTATTGCTGTACCCTCGTTCTCCCCTCGGATAGTGATCTCATATTCATTGAGATCCTCGTTCATCGTGCTTCTGACCATTTTTCCGATCTTAATTTTCCTACGTTCATGGATTACACTTATCGGTCCCGCTTCAGCTTCAGTAGTGACTGGTTTAACTTGTGGATAGATGTTTGCTAAGATAGTTACATTACCCATAAATTCCTCATCAGGAGTTGCAGTCGCGTAGTATGGATATTTAACACTCATTTCCTCATCTTGTTTAAGAGTACCAATAGAGGTAGCTTCTAGATGCTCCATTGTTATAATTAAATTCCCCTCACGTACTTCAAACTCAAAATCGAATAATTGTTCGTCTCTTTTCTTTATTACAACAGAATCCTTTTCAGGTGCTTCAAACTCAACTGGTATTTGATCTTGGACTTGGAGATACGCGATTTCAGTGCTTCCAGAAGCTTTGATTAGGTTTTCAGTCATTATTTCAGTACGACGGTAAGAAGGTATTGTGAGTGGTTCAAAAGTCTTTGAGGCTTCAATGCCAAGGAATGGTAAGGCATATCCAGGAAGGACACATTCAGCACTAACTTCTGCATCAAATAAATACTTGACAGATAAATCTAATTCTCGTCCGAATTGAGGTATGACACCATCTTCTTCAACGGTGATCGTCCATGGGTCTAGTGTGAAAGTCTCCCCAGGATCAATCGATCTTTCTTCTTCAGGAAAGTCCTTTCCAAGCCACTCCAATCTGATATTTCCTTCAGATAATTCTCCCTCGAAAATACGAATCTCTTTGAGATCCATCTCGAACTCGCTTGTGTTTTCTAATTCAAATTGACAATCAAAGTCCCCAGGACTCTCTTCTTGTTCCTCTCGAGAGATAAACTGGAATACAGAGGAGCTCCCAGTAATTGTTTCTAGATTCAACCCAGAAAGACTTGTTTCCAAAGCTTGGTACGTTACTATGGTGTCTCCAACACTATAAGGTTCAATTGTCTCCTCTGATAATATGACACTCATTTCACAACTCGCTTCAGCTTCTCCATTAGCAGGAACTTGGTTTATTCTCCATAGAACTAAATCTCCTTTTTCATCAGAGTCTGAAGATATTTCACCTTGAGTTGTTTGAAAATTACTTACTGAAGTGGAGACTCCAAGATATTTTTTAAGAATCACATTCTTTATAGCAAAATTGTTTTCATTAGATAATTTTAATGTGAAACGCATTCCTGTTGTTTCTCCACGAGAAAAAATTGGAGGCGAATCGGGTTTTTCAAGATCCCAAAAATCTTCAATAAGCTTTACTTTTGGCACACCTACTTCAAACTCAAAAGGAACAGCCTGAATTGCTTGGGGGTTTAGTTCCTTTATAGCAAATGAATTGCCGAATACAGCTATCTCTTGATCTTCTTCACGAGGGAAGGTGACTTCATCAACATTTTTAAGGGTTGCATCAATTGCCCAGATTCGATCCTGATTTCCTGTGTTTTTTACTTCGATTCTTCCAGTTCCTCGCATGGACTCAACTATAGTCCCTTCTTCATCAATCAAGAAGTTATCACGATCAATCCTGTATTTCAAGGATTCTTGAAGTTTAACATACAATCCAGCTTGTCCTGCTTCATGCCCCTCTAACGCGCGTGCGTCCGCTCGAGCTCGCTCAGCATCAGCGGCAGAATATCCAACATCCTCTCCTTCAGGAAGAGGGGATCCTGATATCCGAATGGTGTTTGCAGCATCTTTTGCCTTATTACGAGTACCCCGATCTCTATCATCATTAGAAATCTGTTCTAGGGTTGGAATAGCTTCAGGATCGCCAAGCTTTTCAATTGAATCGATAGCTGCTTTCCTAACATCTTTTTCTGGATCATTTTTAGCAGTATCTAATAATGCTCGAAGTGCAGTTTTTGTTCTAACGTCTCCAAGAGACCTTGCAGCTCTTTCACGAGTAATCTTATCGCTACTTTCAATCTGTTCATATAACTCTGACAATATATTAACACTCCAGCGCTTTGGTTTTTATGCGCACTTAAGGCACTTCAAAAAAGTACCATTAAGTTGTTAAGATTGAAATAACAGTAAGAAGACTCATTCAAATAAGGATTACTTATTTAAAACAGTAGATCACCAATCCGACATTAAACAGTAAAGTATTATTTCTATCCTCAGTAATATGATGAAAATCAGAGGGATATTTCTTACTAGTCTATTGGTTTTCTAAAGAAGCTAAGAGGTTTTGAAGTCTAGGAAGAGACATTCTTAATGTTTTTCGTAATGTCTCCATATCTGTAAAGTTTACTAGATCGGATATAGACATTATCCCTAATTTAGATAGTTTCTCAACAGATCGTGGGCCAATACCAGGAATCCCTAGCAGAGCATCAGTAGAGGTGGCGGTTGGTTTAATGTGAAGTCTTTCAGGTTCTAATTTCTGACCAGTATATATTTTTGCGTTCTGTATCCATTTTATATAAGTTTTTTCTCCAGTGATCCCTTTAAATGAAGAATATGATGAGTCGAGTAAATCTTTTACTGTTATAATCCCTTTCGACTTTAAAAAATCTTCAGTTTTTGCTCCAATCCCCCTTACTTTGATGATGGGTTGATTGAAAGGATCTTTTGGTTTAATTTCAGAAATCTCAGGAATTGATACAGTTCTACCAATCAAACTAAAAAGTTTCACAAGACGGGTCTGCGACATTCTTAATGTCTTTCTTAGTGTTTCTACATCCTTATAGTCAATAAGATCCGATCTAGTATTGATACCTAACTTGGCTAGTTTTTCAACGGATTTAATACCAATACCAGGTAGATCTAACAAATCAGCTTTAGATATAGGACCAGCAGAGACTTGTACGTCTAGTGAAACTCGAGGTCTTGATATCTCCTGTTTTACAAGTAGCTCAGCCTCGTTAAGCATTTTTTCAAGCCTATTATCGCTCACCCTCATGATTTCTGCAAGTCCAATACGATCAGAGTAATGAAAGAATTGATAAATTGTATAGACTTCAATCTTTTCTAATCTAGTAGCGTATGTTTTTCCAAGGCCTTTAATAACTGTAACAGGAATTTGACTAATAATATCTTTTTCAGCCTTCATATGTTCAGGTAAAGAAATCTCTGTTTCAGTTGCGACTCTAATTGCTTCTTCGTAAGCGGATGAAATCTCTTCAGCCTCAATTGCGGGGCCAGAAGGCAACAATAGTGCTTCGATTCTCTGTTGTTGCTCAACAAAAAAAAAAGACTCTAATATCAACTGATCTTTTCGATAGTCTTCTATTTTAACATACCAGATTCCTAAATGATCTGATTTTATCGTTGGAGGAATAGGCCAGTCTAGTATTATTCCATCTTTTGATCCCTTTCCATATCGATTTAGACGTGAGTTATTCTTCTGATCTAAAATTTGTAAACGATACCTTTCTGGTATAGGGTCTTCAAATTTCACTTGAATTCGCATTTTCTCGCCAGGAGCGAAAGCAAAGCATCGTTGGAAAGGATCATTTGCTAAAGAAATATCGATGGAGGACATTCTTACAGATCTTCTAAATTTGGAGAATAATAAATTTTCGAATATGTGGATGACACATTTTTGTCCACTAAAATATATCAGAAATTCATGAAGAGATTCTTTGGCATCGTTTTACAGATTTTAACATTCTTTATATTACTTGGGACTTGTCTACAGAAGATCTATTGAAAGTATGAAGCTTTAGGAGGAGAAATCCCAATATAATAAGCCCTATAAAATTACATAATGCTCCTGTAACGAATGCTGCCTGATATGACATTACTTCCTCTATGCCTTTGGCAAGCAGAATATCAACAATAGGACCTGCAATTAATGTTCCAGCTAATCCCCAAGATAGAAAAAATGTAGCGTTATAAATTCCGAATAATCTTGCGCGTTTTTCTTCGGAAATTAACTTAGAGGCAAAAGTGTATGCAGAAGCTAAAATAATAACATCAGAAGCACCACGAAGAAAACTAGCAAGAAAAATTACCATAATATTGGGTGAAAAGGCAAAAATGAAAAGAGCTGCTATTGAAATTCCTGTACCAAGAAATAAAGTGTTGCCATTTCCAAATTGAACCCCTATTTGTCCAACTACAAGACCTGTGAGAATTATTGCTACAGATTGAGTATTAATTATATAGCTTAATAGTTCACTGGAAACTCCAAATCCTGAATCAAGGAATAAATATTGAGGTAAAATAATAGCAATCGAATTACGGCCAAAATTGATAAAAATCATTGCTATCAGAAAAAAAATGAATACCAGATTAGGTGATTCAATTTCAGTGAGCTGAGGAGAAATCTTTTTCTTTTCATGAAAGTCGCGATATATACCTCCTTCAGGAATGAAAATTAAAGGAATAGTTGAGATAAACATAACCAAAGCGGCTACGAAAAATAAACTTCCTTCATAGAAACCCCAACCTTCATATTTAAGTTGTAAACCATCATAAAGCAGGCCACCAATAAACACACCAAAGATCCGTCCCAGTCCTCCAACACTAGATAGCTTCCCTTGAACTGTATTTCTTTTTTCATAAGGAAATAAATCTGATATAAGTGCGGTCCACCCAGTGTTGCTCATGCTCCAGAAAATTTCTATAACAGAGAATCCAATAATTATTATCCATCCAGCAAGGATTTTTTCAGAGGTAAATCTATGCGTGAAGAAAACAATTAATGTTCCTATACCTGCTAAGATTTCTCCACTGATAACCAACGTTCGTCTGAGCTGAAGCTTATCCGATAAAACACCCCAAACAACCATCTGAAAACTAACGTTCAGGATCATTGGGAAGGTCGCAAAAAGAGTGGTCTCAGTAACACTTAATTCTAGAAAATAGCGTAGATAGATTGATAAATAGCTGTAAAAAAGGCCACGTCGAAACATTGCTAGCATTTGAAAGGAGGATAATCCAAAAAAGATCCTTGAGTTTTTTATCCTTTTTCTCAATGATTTTTACCTCAAGTAGTCTGTGAATCAAGCGCGATTAAAATATGCTTTATTTGCAGCCAAACATCTCTTGGAGAACCATCACCATCAATGCAAAACCATTCTTTTCGACTCGTAACTAGCTGCATTTTTTTTCTCATTTTCCTCAATCTAGACATTTTTTCAAACATTTCCATTTTTTCTCCCCTTTCTGAAATTCGTTCTTTAGCAATTTCTGGAGAGACATCTAAAAAGAAAAAATAACGACTGGAAGGTAAAATTCTTGAGAAAAAGGAATAACCAAAAAAAATGAGGGAGGACGGAAGGTAACAAACACCAAGGAGATAACGTGAAAATATCAGGACTTCATTGACATTACGACGGTAATATTTTACTAAACTTCTAATAACATCAAGTGTATAAAAAACTGTTGCCAAAATATACCCTTTTGATCCCTTCCCTTCTTCTAATGCAATCTTGGCTCTCTGGCCATAAGGATTATCATTCGTAGGATGACTTCTTATTCGAATATTCTTATAACCTTTAGCTAAATAATAACGAGCTATTTGCTTGACCTGAGTATCTTTTCCAGATCCATCCCCTCCATCGACAACAATAAACAAAGGTTTTTGCTTAAAACTATTGGTATCCATCAGCTGTCAGTAAAGGAAACAATGATTATACATTTAGCATTTTCGGACTTACCTTAAGTATTCAAGAAGACTTTTCCCAAACATATTTGAAGGAGTTTTTTCGGCATTTATCTAACGGATCTGAATGTCATTCTCTGCCCCTAGTTAATTCAAATGATTCTAAATCATATGTTTAACAAGGGAAGGGGTACATGAAGATTGTTTCTCGCGTTTGGGCTGTCCTGTCTTCTTTTCGAAGCAATAAGGATTCTTACCTCTAAGAACTTTTCCAGCCTCGTGAGTTTGACCGTGTTCAAGTGTATCTAATTGATTAATCTGATCTTATTCAGGTTTTCCCTCCCAAAGAGGAAAAATATCATGAGTAAAAAGAATAAAAGAAGAAGGGACGACAGTCCACCAACAGGAATTGTACGAAGGACACGCTACCCTACTGGGAATGAGGTTATCGGAGTAGTTATTCGAAATTTAGGCGCTCGTCGAATGGAAGTACTGTGTACTGATCAGGTAAAACGCACTGCGCGTATTCCTGGACGTTTCCGACGTGGATATCGAATCTCTATAAATGATGTAGTATTAGTTGAACCTTGGGATAGCCTCTCCGGTGATAGAGCTGATATTACTTATCGTTATAAGAAAAATGAGATTCGTCCTCTAGCAAAGAGGTATAAGAAAGAATTGGAGGCTCTTGAGATTGAAATCCCACGAGCTGATTCCGAATATGGATTAAGAGAAGAATAATACTGATCTGAAATTCTTTCTTATAATTCAGAGAGTTATCTTATTAATATTATTTTGATATTAAATGGTCTGCTAATATGACTTTAATTCTTGCTCATCGAGGATATTTAGTAAACGGAGATCCTGAAAATAGCTTGCCAGCATTTCAAACAGCGATCCATTTCGGAGCTGATGGGCTAGAATTTGATGTTCACCTTACAGCAGATAGGAAATTTGTTTGTTACCACGATGATTCATTATCAAAGTTAGGTCGGTCTGATTTCATTAAAAATATCCCCTTAAACGAATTAAAATCAATAGAATTATCTGAAGGTGTTTACATTCCTTCTTTGGAGGAAATACTAGAAAATTTTGGCAACAAAACGACGTTGAATATCGAACTAAAGACAAAAAAGAATGGTGTGAAAGAATTAGTTGATATTATAAACCAATTTAACCTTATAAAAGATCCAAATAATATTATTGTGTCTTCTTTTCACTCTTCTCAATTAGCAAAAATAAAAGAATTTGATTTTGAGATTCCAACGGGACTGCTATTCGAATTTGCTAGGGGAAAACTGAAAAAAGCTCATCGATTAAGATGTGATGCAATACATCCCTATTATGGAAACGTGCCGAAAATTTTAAGCTCAATTCACAAATATTACGCTCACAAGTGCATTGAAAAATCAAGAAAGCTTGGAATTTTAACAAATCCTTACGGAGCTAATAGTAAACAGCTCTTAAAGTCAGCATTCAAAAGAAGAGTAAATGGAATCATTACTGACAACGTTGAGAAAGCATTAGAAATAAGAGAAGAGTTTTCCCATAATAAAATTCATAATTATTAATATCTGATTTTTCATAATTCTATTGATTAAGTAACTTCTACTAATGATTCAACTCTTTCGATTGTCTTATTTAAACACTCTATATCCTCAATTGTAAGATCTACAGCGTTCTGTGGACAGACCTCGACACATCGTCCACACCCTCGGCATTCATCGCTAATTATTGACTTATTATCTATTATTTCTATAGCCTTGACAAAACAAGCTTTAATACAGGTGCCACAACCAATACATTTTTCTTTACTAACAGTAACATTAACACCAGGCATTTTTGTTACTTTTGAAGCGATTTTATTAGAGACAAATGGCAGAATTCGCCACAAACAACAACAATCACAACAATTACAAATCGTGAGAAGCTTATCGCCAGGCCCTACTTTAAGCCAAAATGTGTCTAATTTATTTCTGCCAATTAGGTGTACTAAACCAGCTTCACGACACTTCTTAGCGTGCTCAAATGATTCCTTTTTGGTCACTTTCCTGCCAAGCTTGGGATCAATTTTCATAGCAGCTTCTCCAAGAAATAAACACCCAAGATCTATCGGATAATGTTCACAAGAAGAAGAAGATCGACATATGCACCAGTTCATTATCCAATGATAATTTGCTTCTTCAATGAAATGTTCTAGCACTCTAGAAGGCACCACCATATCCCCATGCTGTTTTATAGGTTGATCTATATTGATCTTAAAGGATGCTACATTATCTTTTGGCAGGTAAATAATCTCATCATTATGAAACAACAGATAATCCATAATTTTTCCAAGGATTGGCACTTTTGTGAACCTGGAAAAGACTGTCCTTAATGGAAAACCTTTCTTGAGTAACCAAATAAATAGTCGAGACCTTGGCATTGTACAAACCTTCAAATTACTATTAAACAGATATTAAAAAGAGCGAATATGAATCAATATGATTTATTTTTTCTATTTATGGATATTTAATAATTCAAGCCCTTAGTTTCTCTCCCGAAATTCCAATCAAAAATTTGGTCGTTATTATCATAAAGGAACTTAGCTTCGATAATATCATTGGTATTCAACATCTTGGGGGTAAAAATCTTGTCTCCTGCCCACATATTTTCATAAGGAATGTTATCAAAAGAAAACCATTTCAATTCACCTTCAGGGTTTTTGAAAGCGGTTTTCTTCTTTATAGACACATAATAAAGAAAAACAAGCCAATTAAAAGCTGGTAAATCTTCTGAGTCTTTATCACGACCAATTTTATCAAAGTAGATATATCCTCTAAACTCAATTTCTTCTGGTTTTAGAATATAACCTGTTTCTTCTGTAAGTTCTCGAATCACACATTCAAGAGGAGTCTCCCCTGGCTCTACCCTCCCTCCAATGCCTATATACTTCCCCCTATGAAAATCATTATCCTTTTTATTTCGCAAAAGAAGAAGTACTTCGTGATTATGCACAAGATAAGCTAATGTGGCAAGTTTATGAGTAACCAATTTAGAATGTCTCCAAAGAGTAAATTAAATCAATATTTTTTATTGAAAATTGCTGATATTGCATTTTTGTGTTCTAGAATCCATTTCAAACTATGGAACCTTGAGTTAATAATTTTTTATTCTTAGATCAGATAGGATTTTTTTGAAATTTGTATCAATAAATATCTTATTAATTATTTTTTTATGATTCACTAGCAATAGTTCGTCATTGGAGGCCCATTGTGACAATAGAAAATAATAACTTGGATATTCACATCAGAGCAAGTGTTTTAGAAGACATAGATAGATTTAATGAAATAGAAACTGCTTGCTTTCCCTCAAATTTTCGTTATGGGCCCTCAATTCTATTGTCACTTATTAAAACCTCCCTAGAAAACATGGCATTAACTGCCCAATTTAAAGAATCAATAGTTGGGTTCATAATAGGGGAAATTGATTACATTCATGAAAAACTTGGCCGAATTATTACTATTCAAGTAGATCCTACTTTTCAAAGGAAAAATATTGGTCATCGATTATTGACATCTATTGAAAAACAGTTCACTATTTATGGAGTGGATTCTATTGAATTGCACGTTCATTACCAAAATGAAAAAGCTATTTCTTTCTATAAAAATCACGGATATGAATATAAAATGCATCTAAAAGATTATTACTCCAGGAAAGAACATGCCCTCCTAATGCAAAAAGCACAAGTTCATAGTAAGAAAGAAATAAAATTCCGGAGTAATTTTTGAAATTAATATATTTTACTGTTCCTCAATCGTTTTTACTAAGTTCCTCAAATAAGGAATAAACTCGGGGTAATGCTCTGCCTGCTTTATTATGTATAACCACGTCTGCATAGCCATCCATCATTGTAGGTTCCATGTTGATTATTATCAAACGTGTACCAGTTTTTATAGCTAAAGTTGGAAGAGAAGCAGCAGGATATACCAGTAAACTACTACCAATGACCATTAACAAATCAGCAACAATTATTTCATCACTAGCTTGTTCTATAATACCACTTGGAAGCGGTTCACCAAAAAGAATTGTATTTGTTTTGATCAAACCATTACATTCTTGACATCTAGGCACTAACACCCCTTTTTCTAACATGTCTTGAATTATTGTATAATGAAATTCCTCGTTACATCCTAAACAGCGAGCTGTTTGACCAGAACCATGAAGTTCAAGAACGTTGGTATTTCCAGCACGAGAATGAAGGAAATCTACATTCTGGGTGATAACTGTTTTCAATTTCCCGTGTTTAAGTTCAAGATCAGCTAATGCTATATGAGCTGGATTAGGTTCAGCTGAAAGGACGATATGACTTAATTCTTTGTGCATTGTCCAATATTTCTCAGGATGGGTAAGAAACGCTGCATAATCTGCATATTCATTGGGGTTGTATTTTTCCCACAATCCTCCTGGACTGCGAAAATCAGGGATCCCTGATTCAGTACTAATACCAGCCCCCGTGAAAGCGACTATATAATTTGAGGATTTGATTAATCTAGCTGCTTTCTCAATTTTAATATCATCATTCAAATTAAGCCCTCACAGAAGAGATTTATAAATTCCTAAATCAATCTTTTTGATTTGATGATTAAAACTGATAATTCTTAAGTTTGGATTAGAATTCATAACTGAAGCGAGTTCCCGCGCCTTATAGCAAAGGCTTAAAAAACGGGATAGAACCTTAATTCTTATATCAATCTATAAGAGATGAGAGAACATTGGCAAAATTTTGTCCATTCTGTGGTTCAGAAGTAGAAGAAGATTCTATATATTGTCTTAGCTGTGGAAAGAAACTTCCCGAAAGAGTAAGTGAGCCACCTAAAAGAGCTGTTAGTTGGGAAACTACTCCAACAGAACCCTCTTATGAACCAGGATACCGACCCCCTGTAACTTATCGTCCAATCTATCAACCCAGACCTTATCATCCCAGTATGAAAGCAGATATTGGTGAAAGATGCATTGCTTTGTTAATTGACGATTTTATTAGTGGTTTACTCAGTTATGTCTGTATAGGCGTGTTTTATTCATGTTTAAAAGATGGTATTCGTGAGGGTCAATCTATCGGGAAAGGACTCTTTAATATGAGGGTTGTTGACTTCAATACAGGGTTACCCGCGACATATGGTCAATCATTCGTCCGAAATTGCTTGTGCGGGTGGTTAGACGGTTGTTGTTGCTATTTGGTCGCTTTGATTGATGATGATGGTCGACGTATAGGAGATCAAATCGCAGGGACGATTGTTATCAAAGATATGTAACTCTAAGCTCAAATTAGCATTTTTTAACCTAATTTAAGTAAGACTGTCTTATTCTCTTGTTAAAGGGTTTTTTAATGGAAGATATTTCTTCAATTGAAAAGCATATAGAGAAATACACACGTCAAGGTAGGTATAATGACCTTATAATTCTGATTGAAAAAACAATCCCGAAGATTAATTCTAAGGAAACTCAATTACAGTTGAAGCTATATCTTGCTGAAGCTTACTACGAAATCAGAGACTTTAAACAAGCAAAAAAGTTAGCTGAAGAGATTCTACCAATGACTCACCCAGATCATCCGGTATTGTCAGGTAATACTGAAAATCTATTAGGCAAAATATATCGCATTTATCAAAGATATGACGAAGCAATAGACCATTATCAGAAAGCTGAACAGTCATTCAAATCAACAAATGATAAAGAGGGGATTTCAAAGATTTATCATAACCTTGGAAACGTTTATGTTCTTCTAGAACAATTCAAAAAGGCTCATAAGTACCATACTAAAGCTCTTGAGCTTGCAAAAAAACTTGGGAATGAAAAAGCAATTGCGTTGAGTAATTTGAACATTGGAAGCCTTTACTACCAAAATGGAGAGGTTGATAAGGCTTTTGATAATTTTAGAAAAGCCAAAGAGATATTTGAACTTGTTGGAGATGAACCAAATCTCGCAGCCACATATCTTAATTTAGCGGAGACCCATTTACTTCGTAGAGAATATTCCTTGACTCAAAATTATAGCTCTAAAGCAATTAGTTTGTATGAAAATCAGAATAATATAATTGGCCAACGATTAGCACTTACTGCGTATGCTCGTGCTGCAAGAGCAAAAGAATTGATGGAAACTGCAATTGAAACTTATAATAAGTTGGCCGACTTAAATCCTGATGAAACTCCTGAAGATATATATTTAGAACTAGGAGAATGTTACTTATATCAAAAAGAATTAAATCTAGCAAAAATAACCTTTGAAAAAGTATTACAGTTACCAATTCGAACTTTACGAGGTGTCGCGCTCGCATTAGACTATCTAGCAAGAATATCGATCGACAAAACAGAATTTGAAGAAGCTCGAAAGATTTTTCAACAACTCCTTCAAGTTTTGAACGAAATAGAACCCAAGGATTCTGGTAGCATTGCTTCAACCCAAGGTAACCTTGGACTAATGTATCTTAAAATGAGGGATATTCCTAAAGCGTGGGATTTTCTAGTAAAAGCAACGAGGTATTTTAAGAAAAGAAAGAATCAGGAAGAGCTTATCACTTTAACAAGCAATTATCGTGATGAATTAATTCAGATCGAAGAATACACATATGCTATTCAAATCATAAAGGATTTCTTTATTTCAATATGCCCCAAAAAAGATTATATGACTTTGAATCAGTATCACTATGAAATATCTCTTTTGTACCATTTAAACGAAGAGACAGATGAAGGACTTCAATATTGGAATCAAAATTATAACAATAAAGTTCCATTTCAGAAATTTCCTGTTTCATTTCTAAAAAATCCTAATTTAAGTCAGAATTTGCGAAAAAAACTTGAATGTCAACATATTAACTTCTTAAAACAGCTTCAAACATTGATGAAATCAGAAAATTGAGTTAATCCACATGCAAACTCAAAGATCTCTGCTTCAACGAATATTAGGCCCATATCGTATTTCGCATCACCCACTTTGCTTGAATTTTGAAAACCATATCTACATGATTCAGGGGAGGAAAATATGTAGAGGGTGTTTTATGCAGTACTCAGGAATGATAATTTCATTTTTTATAATATGTATAGGATCCATAATCGGGTTATGGCAGGGTTTTACTGAAATTCAGGTGGGTTTAATTCTTTATATTTTGATAATTCCAACTTTTTTCACAGCTTTTATCATAAATTCCCGATTCCTAAAGGATTTAGCTCGTTTTTTACTTGGAACTTCATTTACATTAGCTTTTCTTCTCTTGATTTTTACACCCAATTGGATTATTAAAGGATGGATCTTATTGAACCTCATCCCTGGTTACATTTACTTAAACAAGAGAAGAGTAAAGAAAAACAATGAAATTTGTTCTACGTGTCAAGAACGTCATAATATTCCATTTTGCAGTGGATATCAAGTATATACCGATCGGGAAAGCATCTTCATGAGACAAGTTATACAGGGAGGGATCAAGGATCCTTTTGCACTACCACCTGACCAACTAGAAGAATAAACGTCGTTATTTCATATTTATTTTTATTTATTCTAGAATATTAAGATAAATTGAAGTAAAAGATCTGAAATGCCTCCCCTCATTTTCTGAGTAGTGTGCTATGAAATAATGCCAAAAACTCTATTATATACCGAATCCAACCTCTTGGGGACATTAGTGGTCTTTAATTACTACTGTGCCTCCAATATAATCCCCGACGTGCCTCCGTTCGCTTGTAACACACAAAAGGCAGACACATAGATTACAACAATTTCGTATGCAGGAATCAGTCACTGTCGCACCTCTTCTAGTGCCATGTTTTACCACACGAAGACCCATGAGGCCCTTTCCAAATGAGCGGCCGCCTCTTATACCATCTTTCCAACAGGGGTAGAGAATTAATCCTAAACCACACCCAGTTAGGAATCCATCAATTAAATATGCTATACATCTATCTAATAGAGGCGCAGTTCTAGTTCTACTTCTTGAACGAGACATTTCAATTCCTTTAACTTTAATAGAATTTAGAGGAAAGTTCCTAATATCATGATTTTTAAGTATTATGAAATAAAATGACAAAAAAATCATTGAGAGTATGAAATACATGGAGAGAATCAATTATCTCCTATTAGAGAGTAATTGACCATCATACATGAAAATATAGGTCCATATTTTTAGGGAACTACATCAATTGCTAGTTTCACTTGTGACTCATTAATGAAGAAGTCTTTTCCAGTTCTAAGGTGATCCAAACTAATTTCAACACATAAAGTTTCGTTCTTTACATAATCCCTAAAATTTCTCAAGCTTTCTAAGACTTCCTCAGCTGTAGTTTCATATTTGATAATTATTTGACGGTCCCATTCCAAGTCTGCTTCTTTTCGGAGTTGTTGAATCGCTCTAACGATATCTTTGGCTAAACCCTCTTGTCTCAAACTCTGAGTGATTTTTGTGTCTAAAACCACTTTTAAATTTTCATTTTTTGATTTTGCACTAAGATATCTCTGATCATTCACTTCTTCACTTGAGAATTCATTGATAAATCTTAATTCTTTAACATTTAATTCTTCTTTTAGTGATTCATAGAATTGATTACGTACCGTATTTGAAGAAAAAGCTAAATTACCAGAAATCATGGCTACTGACAGTGGTTGGCGTAATTTTATTCTAGCTCGATTTCTTAATGATCTACCTAACTCCACTAATTTCTGGTAGTTTTTAAATTCAGCTAGCATACTAAAATTGCAATTTTGATTTATGGAAACAAAATCTAGGTGAACGCTTTCAGGTAAATTATCAGCTAATGGGTGTTTTAATTGCTGATAAATATATTCAGCTAAAAAGGGCATATATGGAGCTAACAGAAAGCTGACATTCAATAGTATATGATAGAGTGTCGAATATGCTGAATTTTTATCCACACTATTGGCTTCTTTCCAGAAACGTCTTCGGGAGCCGCGAATATACCAATTAGTCAAATCGTCGAAGAAGTCCTCTAAAAGAATGGTTGGTTTTCTTATGTCCCATTCATCAAAGCTTTTAGTATACTCTGTAACTAGCTTACTTAATCTAGCTAAAATCCATTGATCAAATATATTACTTGAAGATTGAACAAGTTGAGAAGGATCTGTGACATCTAATGCAGCAAAATTTAGGAAAAACCGTACTGCGTTCCAGAAAGGTACAAATTTTCTTGACACATCTGCGGTAACATTTTTACCGAGACGAAGAAGTGCGTCTGGACTTTGTTTTGCATAACTCCATCGTAAAATGTCAGCACTGCTAGTTTTTATAGCATCTTCAAACGTTAGCATCTTTCCTGATTTTGACATTGGAGAACCATCCTCATTTCGTACTTCCTCATAAACAACCACTGATTTGAAAGGTGCTTGTCCTTCCAATGTTACAGACATGAAAAGTTGCGAATAGAACCACAAACGAGTTTGCTCAATCATTTCACATACAAGATCTGCTGGAAACCATTTTTTCCAGTATTCTCTATCCTCGAGGTATCTAAGTGTCGAAAAAGGTACTATTCCTGCATCTAACCAACAATCTCCAACCTCGGAGATACGACTGACCTGATTATTACATTTAGGACAAGTAATTTTAACCGAATCGATCCAAGGTCGATGTAATTCAGGTAGTGTTTTCGCTTTATTACTATCAGTAGCAAGTTGATATAATCCTTTTAGGCTACCTATGACTGTCACCTCACCACAATTACATGGGTAAAATGGTAGAGGTAAACCCCAAAAACGTTTACGTGAAATACACCAGTCACCCATATTTCTTAACCAGTCGTACATTCGTTTACCAGCGTGTTCGGGAATCCACTTGACAGTTTTATTAGCTTCCATCAACAATAGCCTTATTTCTTCGCAGGATATGAACCATTCATTTTCTAACTTGAAAACCAATTCAGTTTTACAACGCCAGCACATAGGATATCTATGCTTAATTGTTTCAATTTTATACACGAATCCCTTTTTTTTAAGAGCTGAAAATACTTGGGATTCGACTTCTTTGGTACTTAAGCCAGTAAAATTGCCAAGACCCTCAACTAGTCTTCCCTGTTCGTCTATAGGTGCTATTACACTTAAATTGAATTCTTTTCCTAGATCAAAGTCTTCAGCTCCACATCCAGGAGCTATATGTACAATCCCAGTTCCTTCATCCGCAGATACTTCCCTCCAAGGGACTATTTTATGGTTGACACTTTTTTGTATTTTTAACTCACAAAATGGCGTAATATAGGATAAATTCAGTAATTCACTTCCCTTAGATCTTGAAAGGATCCTGAAATCATTATCTAAGACTTGTACAGCGTCTTCAGCTATGTAATATTCCTTTTTGTCTTGCTCTACCAATAAATAAGTTAAATCTGGATGTACAGCTAAGGCGGTATTTGCGGTTAATGTCCAAGGAGTTGTTGTCCAAACAAGGAAATATCTAGAGAAACCTACGACTGGTAGTTGTAAAAAAACTGAAGGATGTTCAAGAACGCGGTAAGAATCAGCCATTTCATGTGCTGAAAGACTTGTTGAACAACGAGGACACCAAGGCATTACAAGTTGTGATTGATAAAGCCAACCCTTGTCATGACAAGCTTTGAGAAAATACCAGATGTACTCGATATTATTATCTGAATGGGTATAGTAACTGTTATCCCAATCCATCTGTTGACCAAGTCTTTGAGACTGCTGTGTTATCAATTTGGAATATTTCCCTATTCGCTCTTTACAATGATTTACAAATGTTGCTAATCCCATGTCTATGATCTCAAGTTTGGAATTTAGATCAAGAGCTTTTTCTACCTCAACCTCAACCCATAAACCTTGAGTATCGAATCCATTTTGAAATCGTTGATTAAATCCGCGCATAGCCATGTACCGCTGGAAAATATCCTTTAAAGCTCTACCACGGGCATGGTGTACCCCCATGGGGTTATTTGCCGTTATCGGACCATCAATAAAGGAAAATTTGGTATCTATTTTGTTGAGTTTAGTTTTAAGCTTTGCAAATACTTGTTGTTCATTCCAAAACTTATAGATCGATATCTCCATTGCTTGCCAATCAAGCTTGGCCTCTACTGGTGAAAAGAGAGGCTTAAGTTCACTCACTTGACTTATTCCTCCTCTCACGAAAACTGATATAGGGTAAAGTTTGTACTAACTCAAAAAGAGTCTGCGAAACCACTTTTTCGTCTTGTGGTTCAGAATCTAGTTTTTTTGGTTTTTTAGTGAATTTGGCTATCCATCCTGATCACCTACTATACATAACGATGAAAAAAATGCCAAAAAAAGGTTCATTTTGTTTTTCGGAAGAAAAACTGATGAAAATATTCGAAAAACGGAGATTACTGTCCTGTGGTCATTTATTTTATAAAAAAACCTTGAATGTACTAATTTCGTGATCCCACATGGATCATACTCTCCATCTACGAAAGTTTAGAGAACTATGTTTAAATCTTTCCTTAAAGGTAGTCTGGCTGCTTATATACCCTTCTATTTTCGAACTTTCCCCTGAAATCAATCGATATACAGAGTTAATCAAAAAGCTTTTTTTTATTATTTTTTTTCAAATAGGGGAAAGAGAAAAAGTTATTCTCTAAGCCTCTATATTGTAAAATTAGATTGTGCTATTGATGTCAAATCGTAAGACAAGAATAAACCCTAAAATGCTTGCAAAATGGTGGCAGGAAGCAGAGGATCAAATTAAATTAGCTCACCCTCATGAATCTGCAAAAATGAGGGAGAAGCTTGTTTCAAGATACGTCCAATCACGTATAAAAAGACATCAATCAAATCAATTTACGGAACCTCGGCCCGAGGATAAAATGATCGCAAGCTGGTATATGGAGGAGTTGTTAAGACTTCGTCAAAATTATCCCGATCGTCCACTGAAGGAACGTGAACAAGAGGCAGCAAATATTGTAGAACAGAAGATTAAACATTACCGAAAGATCATTCGATTAGATGAATTTTTCTAGTCATCTCTCCATCGTTATCCATTCTAGACTAGAAAAAAGCACCAAAGTTATTATAAAGGTTTCATACAATGAATAAACCTTCAGATATCTCAAAAAAACTAGTCATCCAGAAATATTTAGAACAACAAATATATTCGGGTAATGATACGATTATTGATCGCACCAATACAGTGAAGTATCACGTTCCTAAGTCAGGAGAAGTAATCAGCAATATGATAGAACTGTTTTGTACATATGCAAAAAAATACGATTTTAAAAACTCCGAATCATCCTACATTTCATTTATCAAAGAATTAGCAGAAGAACTGGGATTTGAAGAGCAATTAGCAGTCAATCGTTTTCATAGACAATATAAGGAAATGAAAGCAGGTAAGATTTACGATCAATCCATTTATTTTATGACAGCAATAAGCTCTATAATTGAATCATTCCAAAATAAGGTAGTGCAGAGACTTTCTTTTCGGTTAAAAAGAAAATTTCCAATGAAAGACAATACCACAGTCTTAAAGTCTTTAGAAACATTTTCTCAGACTTCAAACTTAACATATAGTCTTCTTATAAACATAGAAATTTTGAAAGAGATGAGCAGACTTGTTGGCGTACAAATGGAACCAATAATGACAGATGAACTTCAACAAAAGCTTGTAAATGAATTAAAAGAAATATGGGGTCAATCTTGACTAAGCGGTTATATCTTACTGACAGCTACTATCGTAATATCGAAACGACTGTTGTAAGTGTAAATTCAAAGGGAGTGGTTCTAGACCAAACTGTATTTTATCCAGAAAGTGGAGGACAGTTAGGTGATCGTGGAAAATTAAAAATGAAGGATAAAACAGTTAATGTTACGAATACAAAACAACAAAAAGGAGAATTGATACACGAGTTAGATTCCATAGATGGATTGGAGGAGGGGATGACAGTATACGTAGAGCTTGATTGGGATCGAAGGTATCAGCAGATGCGAGCCCATTCTGCACAACATGTTATAAGTCGGTTTTTTCAGCTAAATTACGAAGCAGAAACAGTAAGTAACCAACTTAAGACAACTTCATGTAGATTAGATCTTTTTCCATTGTCCAAAATCTCTGTCGAAGAACTCTCTGATATTTTTATCCAGATAAATGATATAATATCAAGAAATATGTCAGTGTCAATTTCATTCCTCCCTAGAGATGAAGCTATTGAATTCCTCAAGGAGAAAGAGTATCAAATAAAATACCTTAATATGGTTCCCAAATCTGTCAAGGAGTTTAGAATTGTCTCCATTAACGATTATGATTTTGCCGCCTGTGCAGGCACTCATATTAAAAATACTTCAGAGATCGGGAAAATTTTAATTGAAAAAACTGTGAATAAGGGCAAAAAACGCGAAAGGGTCTATTATTCAGTGAATCCAAAATTATAGAAATGATAAGCATAAAGTGGAAAGCATACAGTTTGTAATTTGTACATATTTATTGTAATTTATTTCAGTTTGGTTTAAGAACTCTTAATTATCATCGGCATTACTGTCGTCAATCCAGAACTTGAACCATTAAAAGCGGACATTTTTATAATAATGCTCAATAGAATGTGGAAATCGTGACAGAGGTTACTTATAATGTTGGGTACAACTGCCAGCTTCAAGAAAGTGTCATCACTCGGAATCCAGATCATAATTGGTTTCGAAGTTTCCTAAAACCATACTATGTAGTTACAAAGGACTATCAGTATCTCTTTGCTTCAACTCAAAAAGGAAGACGTCCAGATAGAGCATATTATATGGTCCCTAGAGGATATCGATTGGGGAAGGGACAAAAAGCGTTTGACCGAAAAAGAGGAAAAAAACTCTTTGAAGTTGTGTTAAGTTACTTAAAAGATGAAGGAGTACCAGTAATTGTCCAAGATGGGATACAAGGGGAGCATGGATATGAGATAGGGCTTCGTGTGACGATAAGTGTGAAAAATCCACATTCTGCTTATATTGGTTGGTTCGGGAAATTAATGGTGTTTCCCCCGAAAGAAAATCAAAAGATTCATTGTTGGAATTTTGTTGTTCCTGAAACTCTACCCTTGAAATATGTTAATGAAATTCGAACATTTTGGCCAACCTTTGATCCTAAAGAACCCATTACTCTATATGATTTTACTGAAATGGATCAAGATCGTCGTAGAGTTTTAAACCTGAGAGTTGATTATTTTGGAGGAGCATTTAAGAAACCACATCTAACCATGGTTTGGAATAAAGCCGAATCTGATGGTTATATAAGCTACCATGCTGGAATGACTTCTGATAGAGTTATTAAAGGTCTTTCAGGTACAGGAAAAACAACCTTGACCGTCGGCCCAGAACTAGAACAAGATGATGCCTGTGTTGGCAAGTTAATCAGAGATCCTTTAACAAATAAAATCGAAAAAGTACAATTGATAGGATTAGAAGCAGCTTCATATGCTAAATCACAGGATTTAGATCAAAATTGCCCAGAATGGCCAGGTTTAATGAAATCCCGAGATATTGATGGAAGTGGCAATCGTCCAGTTGTTCTAGCTCAAAATATCGATTGCGAAAATGTAGAATATCATTTTAAGAAAATTAATGGATTTACCGTGCAAGTACCTGTGGTTAAACAAGGAGAACAAGCTGGATCATTATTATGTAGGCGATACCACAGTTCTGGGACAACTAACGGCCGTTTTATATTTTTATTCTCTGAATTAAATCCTTATTGGGGAAAAAATGAAAAACCTCGTTATCTGAAAACAGAAGTCCTATCCATGAAACGTTTTGATATCCTTGATCCAATGTTTCGTATTACTGATCCTGTTCTTGCAACAGCATTCGATTCTGCTGTTGAATCAATAATAACTTCGGCTGTAGCTGAACAAAAACCAGGAACCCGTGTTCGTTCCTATGCAGCTACCGATTTCATGGCACGTGAACAGTGTCATCAAGCCTTAATAAAATTACAGATGTACAAAGATCTCGGATTGGGCCTTCATGACAAATTAGTTTTCTTAGTTACAAATGCAGGTACTATTGGTGAACATGACATTCAGGGAAACCAAATTCGTATTACTAATGATCTAGGTGAGCATATTCCTAAGATGGATCCAAATAGTGGAAAAATTCTTAGAAATGAATTAGGGGAGATTATTTATCAAGGTCAAGGAGAAAAAATTACTGTTCAAGACACGAAAAAATTATTAGATTTAGGAGAACATAGGAAAATTTCAAATTGGATTCCACATCCCGTCTATCGTGATAGCATTTTACTTCCTGATCCAAGAGAGTTAGAAACGAAATGGGGGATGAATGATTATAGAAAACGATTTAATCGCCTCCGTTATTATACTGTTGGACAGTTCATAGATTTTACAAAACGAGATATTAAAGAACGTACAAATTTTCTCAAAAATCTATTCGAAGGCCAAGAATTTGGGGAAGAATTGAATGAGGTTATTCATGTTTGGGAAAAATATAGAATTCCTGATCCCCAGACAATCGAAGAATACTATCGAAAATACTACTCTGACTTTTAGCTTCTGATATAATTATTTTCATATTGATATTTCATTTTACTGAATATCTCTAAAGAAATTTCTTGTTGAAAGTAACGTTTTAACCAATTTTCAAGAGATTTTCTAATGTCAAATTCAAATGGTAAATAGATTTGGATTTTAGAAGGGGCAGAACTAAAAGAAAAATAAAGACTCTGAAGATATGTTAGTATCATGCTAGAAAAGGCGATATTATCGGGAAAACGAATTTCATCCTCAATTTCTGAAATCATTTGATGATTCATGAATGAATGAATAAGAACGTGAATCTGTCTTCTATTTCCTGTAACACGATTAAAGTAAATTCGATCGACCTCCCGAATTAAACATTTTCCGCAGAATTTTATACTTAAGTTTCTCATGGAATTTAAAGCATTCAAAATCTTTTGAGCTTCTTCAAATCGAAGATCATCTGTGTATTCCGTAATTAAATCTTCCCATTTACAAAATAATTCTTGGTTTGCTCCAGAAATTGCTTTAATCATTGAAGTAAATTGCTTATAGCCTCTAATCAACTCTTTTTTATTTTCAACGCGGCATTCATTCTCACACAAATTCAAATGATGATCCCAGCATACTGATGAAGAAGAGGGCATACAGAGAGGAATTATTTTTCGAAGAAGATTAATATTATTTTTTAACTTGAAAGAGGGTAAATTAAAACGATAAAATTCATCTTCACTATCAATTTTATCGTACTCAGTATCACGTAAGCAAAGGATCTGTGGGAATGGAGAAATGCGAAAAACAAGGTAGGAAAAAGATCCAATTCTAACCCCCCTCCTATTATATGGAGGCTGTTGTGTCCAAATCTCTACTCTCTCGGCCTCAAAAGCTTTTTCAGCTGTTGAATAACAGCGGTATTCTACAAATTTAGAACACTGCTTCAAAGCATAATACTTTTTCTCCTTAACTTTATTGAGATTAGATATATGATACGATATACGTTTTTGTAAGTTGGATGAAGCTCCGATATATAAAATATCATTTTTGTCGGATAAAAAACGATAAACCCCTGGTTGAGAGGGAATTAAAAGTAGAAAATTTGGTTTGATACTTAAACGATTGAAAGTCACAAAAACACATCGTTTTTATTTGGAAAAACCAAGAAAATGAAAATAGCAAAAATATCTTTTCACCTTTCAAAAAATTGTGTTATGTTAATATATTATACAAATATTTTTAGGTAATGGTTGAATTTAATAACAATACATTAAGAAGATGTCTAAAATGTCAGAAGAAGAACAAAAAATTCCCGAAGATCTAAAGAAAGAGCTTCTCAAGAAGACTAGCGAGGATGGATTCCACAGTATTGAAGATGCTCGTGCAAAACTTGAAGGAAAGATCCCAACAAAACCTAAAGAGGAATAATTGAGATATACTATCCAATGTTTCTCTTTCAGGGTTTTCTTTTAAGTTTCAATTAAGAATCATACTACGAAGGCATCTCTACATCTGGTGACACAACGACACCTTTATTTGTAATTGATAACGGGAAAATACCTCTCTTGTGGTTTATTCCCCTCATTTTTATAATTTCTATACCTCTTTGTCTTTTTGCCCCTGTTCTCTCATTATATAACCTGATTATTCCAGAAGCTAGAAATTCCTCAACAGAAAAGTTTTCCATTCCTTTACTTTCTGCAATGGCAAGTGAAGTCACTCCAAATCGACGAATTACATCGAAAAATCGTAATAAATTATACCTTACTTCGCGGATGTTATCAAAAAGAAGAGTAATAATTGTAAGTGGATCGATTACTAATCGTTTAGCATCAACTGAATTTATAGCCTCTTTCAATTCCTTTGTTAAACCTGGGAGATCTAATTTGAATTGTTGCAATGCTAACTGTCCTTGACCTAAAGCACGTCCATAAGAAAAATCTAACAATTTAAATGTCCCCTCATCTTCGTATTTCTGTAAATCATACCCAAAGGCTTTCTGGGTTAAATAAAGTTCTCTTTTAGATTCATTAAATGAACAAAATATTCCTGGATCGCCCATTTTTATACCTTCAACAATGAAACCAACTGCAAGACAAGTTTTTCCAGCACCGGGTTCTCCAGATAAAATGCTGGTCCAACCTTTGGGTATCCCACCACCAAGAAGCTTATCAAGACCAGGTAGGCCAGTTTTTGTCAGGTCCATAGATATCAAATCCATAAAATATTATTTGTTTAATTTAATTTCTTAAAGATATTATTGGGATATATCATCGATACATTAATTCTAATAGCTCTTAAAAAGAGTTCGGTTTCCCAAATTGGATTATAAATTCATCCAGCAATAGTTATTCTGAAAACTTCGAAAGGAGAATTTCCGAGGTATTCACTAACGCTAAGTATAAGTCCATTACGTTTGTACCTGTTGGCCCTGTTAATAAAAGTGAACCACCAATTAATTCGAAAAAAGACGTTAAATCGTTATTCTTTTGATATGTAATTAGTTCTGATTTTATCTGGTTCGATTTTTCCAACGTATCTTCATCTATTAATACACCAGCGTATTGAGAATTCCCATCAATTCCATCAGTACCCACAGCGAGAAATACAGAGTCACAATGTGTTATTTCTCGTGAATTCAATAGGAATCGTAAATAGGCTCCTGCAACCTCTTGGTTTCTACCTCCGATTCCAGATCCTCTTACTTTTATTGTTGGTTCTCCACCAGAAACCAAAAATAGTGTATCATTTTGTGTTTTGATAAAATCTAAATGTTTCTGAGCGTATGATCTTCCAAGTTTCCTCGCATCACCCGTAATAAAACTGGATTCATATTTAGTTTTGAATCCTAGTTTTTTAGCATGGCTTAAAGCAGCTTCACATGCTAATTCATTCGATCCGAGAATATAATGATGAACCTTTTTAGAAATTCCATTTCTTATTTTCCACGCTTCAGAAATTTTTCCCTCAATTCCTTGGTCTATAACCAATTTTACAGAAGAAGGAATGGATTTATCCCAAAGATTATACTTTATTAACATACTTTTTGACTCTTGAAAAGTGCTAGGATCTGGGTAGAAAGGTCCAGAGGCAATTATTTCAAGATTATCACCTATAACATCTGACAATACAAGTACTATAATGCTTGAAGAGATTATCTCCGAGAATTTCCCACCTTTGATCAAAGAAACGTGTTTTCTAACTGTATTTACTTCATGGATCGACATACCTGAATTAATAAGCAATTTGTTCAAAGAAATTAAGTCGTCAGCTGTTATAGGAAAAATTGGAGCTGACCATATTGCTGATCCTCCTCCACTGATTAAAGCGATAACTAGATCATTAGCTTCTATTTTTTTTACTAAATCCATGACTTGTTTAGTGTTCTGTATATTGGTTTTAGAGGGGAGGGGATGAGAGCATTCAAAGCATTCAATCTGTTTTAGTGATATATCCTGTTTAACACCTAAAGGGACACAAATTGCTCCCCTAATATTTAAACCTTCTAATACAGCTTCAAGTGCCTCAGCCATGCGTCCAACAGCTTTTCCTGCACCAATTATCCAAATTTTTCGGTTTTTTATATCAAAATTGTCATCATTAACAGTTAAAGTTTCATTCTCGCGATCTACTGATAAATTATTAAATATGATTTTGTAAGGATCAACAGCATCAATGGCTGTCTTAAAAAAGTCCAGTAAAACTTGCCTCGCTTTCTTCCTTGTTTCGCTAGTGGAAAATTCAATTAAATCAGCATAATTTAGGATTTTCACTCTATCACGCCTTATTATTTCTGTCCATATCCTCCACCACCTGGAGTCTTAATAATCAACGAATCTCCAGCTTTAAAATTAACTATTGCTCGTCCAGGAAGAAGAGATTCCATACCATCAGGTGTTCGTTTGATGTTTATTCCTTTAACTCCATTCTTACCACCATGAAGCCCATAAGGAGTGATTTTTCTTCGTTCAGTTTGAAGGGATACTACTGAATCAACTTGACAAATTATCTCTCGAATTATTCCATTCCCTCCATTTCTTTGCCCTTCTCCTCCAGAATGATCACGAATAGAGTATTCATTAATTCTTAATGGATATGATAACTCCAAAGCCTCAATTGGAGTGTTTAATGTGTTTGTCATATGAGAATGAACACCAGAAATTCCATGAGAATCTTTTCCTGC
>JBHLKC010000001.1:0-69875 GCA_048887065.1 Candidatus Hodarchaeota archaeon | reverse complement strand
CATGAACCTGGGTTACTTGTAACCTTTAATGAACCATTACCAGCCCTTAATGCCATTATGATGAATTTTGGTTGGGATTTGAAAGGTTTACAAGATATGGGAGAATTAACAGTCCTTGATTTCACATCTACAGAAATGGGAATTATGCAACAAGCTAGTCGATTACGTGAAGCGAGCCTAGATTATGTCACTCAAAAAATTATTGACGAAGTTCGAAAATTAGGAGTCAATCGATTAGTTATTGATCCTTTAAACACGTTTTCCCTTCTCTTTCGTGATCATTTTGAAATTCGTAAAGAATTACATCGAGTAATCGGAGTGCTTTGGGAAGAAAGGTGTACGACGATTGCTGTTTATGAAAATACAGAAAAAGATATGGCTGATGTAAGAAATCCCCTTTTTTCAACCGAAGATTTCCTTTCATATGGCGTTATACATCTTCAATATATAATGGCTTCCTCAGTCCGAGAACGGGGAATTGAAATTCTTAAAATGCGAGGAATGAAACACTCAAAACGAATACATCCCTATGAAATCACTGAAAAAGGCATTGAAATTGACGTCAAGAATCCTATTGTTTTATCGAAACTATAAGAGGATCACCAATGGTTCAAACGCATAGTACTGGTATTCTTGATCTTGATCAAGAACTGAGGGGTGGATTCCCTGAAGCGTCTTTAATAGGCACATTCGGTTTTTATGGTGATTTAGAAACACTTTTTGTCTTAACTTTTTTACGAAAGGGCTTAGAACTGGATGAAAACGTTTTATATGTTTCTTCTTTTGACTCAGAATTTGTATTTTGGCAAAAAATTAAAGATTGGGGCATAACACCAAATGAAGCGTTCCATTTTTACAAAATTCCTGATACATCACTAAGTAATTTTCCAGGAATAATTCGTGAAGTCGCAAAGTTAATTGAAGATAATCGAATCATTCGTTTAGGAATCGAATTAACTCCTCTTCTTCAAGTTAATGACCCCAGCAGTGTCTTTGTTTCCATTGGAAGACTAAAAGATCTTGTCTGGAGACATAAAATCGTAGGACTCCTTTCATTAACCAAAGGAACTACAAAACCAGAAACAAGAGTAAGTATTCAGAGTGTTTTGGATGGAATAATTGACATTTTACCATCAAATCTACCTGCTCAATATGATGGTCTGTTCAAAGTAACTAAGATGAAAAATACTCCTCCAATGATGGATTATAAAGGATTTCATGTTGAAAATGGAAACATTATCATCAGAGAGCCTTCAGAG
The DNA here is from genome assembly GCA_048887065.1 of Candidatus Hodarchaeota archaeon. Taxonomy (GTDB): domain Archaea; phylum Asgardarchaeota; class Heimdallarchaeia; order Hodarchaeales; family Hodarchaeaceae; genus Hodarchaeum. Next base: position 68,616 of record JBHLKC010000001.1, on the reverse strand, counting down.
TAACACTAGGTAACATAATTTTTGGAATACCTTTTTTCCAGTCTGCCAAAGTTAAAGGAAGGGTAATCCCTCAGTTCTGTTTGGTTAACATTCTCGATAAAATCAACCATTACTTTATATTACGGAAATATTTCGGATTATTCAATCATATTTTTTTAGGATATATGAAAAAAAAACCTAATCAAGTAAGAGTTAAGTATACAAAATGAAAAACCAAAAATGGAGACTTTTGAAATTCTCAATTCACCGCGGCTCAGAAAATATGGCTATTGATGAAGCAATTTTTCGCTTATATGATAAACTAGGAATCAACACAATCCGTTTCTATGGATGGAATCCTAGTACAGTATCTATGGGAAAAAACCAACAAGTTAATAGAGAAGTAAACCTAGAAAATCTTAAGAAAATGGGATTTGATCTTGTTAGAAGGATTTCTGGCGGAGGAGCTGTTTTTCATGATGCTCAGGGTGAGCTAACATACAGTGTTGTCACAAATGAAAAAAATATAACAGGAAAATCTATGCAAGGAAGTTATTATGAACTTGCGAAAATAGTATTTAATCCTCTTGAGAAATTAGGGTTGACTCTCGATTACGCGCAAATTCATTGTCCTTCTGTATTTAGTGCTGGAAAAAAAATCTCCGGAAATGCCCAAGCTCGTTCAGGAAACGTAATTTTGCAACATGGAACTATTCTTTTAAAAATTCGTCCAGAGGTTATGTATTCAGTTTTGAAGGCTCATCCAGGACGAACTCGTCAAAGTATGGTAGAATCGGTCTATCAGAATATTACTACTATATCGGAAAGATTAAATAGAGAATTCAATCAACATGACCTTGCAGATTATATAATTCAGAATCTTATTGAAAGCAATCCTGCTCAATACGTTCTAGAAGATCTAAGATTAGAAGAAGTAGAATTTTCCGAAGAAATGAAAAATAAATATGAATTAAATGAATGGAATTATTCTAAATAACCAAAAATTATATTATCAGAGAAATTTTGAATTAAATAATCGATAATAAAGTTCTTGGGAAATCTAATTCTCCCATCTTTCCGAAAAAGAGAAATTTTTTTAGAAAATGAAGTTTCAAGGTAGTTCAAAACAGATTCTGCGACCATTCTAGTAAGAGCAGGATCGGAATCTTTTGCAGTAACTGCAGCGCACAATAATCCTTCTCGTTTCACCATTAAAATACATTGATTTTCAGTATAAAGAGAATGGAGGCCTTCATTTGGGCCCATAACCCCACTAGTGAAATTATCGATAGCATTAAGAAACCCTGGTATCATATCTGAGTCAAAACCGTCAATAGTTCCTTTTGTGAAAATATGGGTGGCAATTGGAATCCCTGTGGGAAGATAAAGATAAAGTCCAATCAATTTTATTTTCTGTCCAATAAAAGCGTGAGCGATTTTCTGAGAAAACCAAGAAAGAGCTCGATCTACATTTGTACCTAATTTAATCGAGACTTTAAAAATCTGAAAAGCGCGATGAGGATTTAAAATTGGAAGCTGATTAAGCTTTATTTTCTCTATTAAATCATCGAGTGGGATATGATCTAGATCTGATTTATTTGCCAGTAATAGAACAGGAGCGTTTATATTCCATTCTAAACACTTCCATAGCCATTGTACTACTTCATCTAACTTTTCTGAATCACTAGAGTCGATAACAAAAACGATCCCTTGAGATAGTTCAACATAGTTTTTCCAAAATAAATGTCGAAAACGTTGGTGGCCCCCAAGGTCGAATAACTGAAACAAATGTCCTTTAATCTCGATTATCTCGGTGTCTAAACCTGCTGTAGGAGTTGTAGGCTGAAATTCTCCTGTTTGTAGTCGAACTATTAAAGAGGTTTTTCCTGCATTTTCTAATCCTACAATAGCAATAGGAATTCTCTTTTCAGGGGAAACCTGCAATGAAATCTCATCTTCCATTCAAATAGCTTTCATTATGATCTTAGAACATAACATTAGATTCATAAACTTGAAATCAACCTAGATAACAGACCAAGGTTTATCGATTAGGTTCTCTTGGATGTCATCTTGATTTTTTATTCGTATTTCTCTCAATCAGTAAAGTTTCTAATCTTATATATAATATTACTATCATTATGTAAATAGATTATCAAATCTCATAAATAGATATAACCATCCGTTGAAATTCTACCTTAGGAATTCAAAATTTATTTTATGCTTCTATAGAAGTTTTCTTTGAATATCTAATCAAAGTCTGCTTATCTTGAGTAATCATCAAATATTTGTAATAAATCAGAAAAAAATTGCTGTAAGATGAAGAAATAGAGTATTTTATGGAATAGGGGGATTTAACTGGAAGATAAGAACTTATCAACGACACTCCTAGCAAAAGCTAGTATTTTGAGCTGCTTTTTGTGATTTGATTTGGGATCATAAATTTCAATTTGTAAGGTATCTTGATCTGAAGCAAGGTGAAAATGGATCCATTCTTTATCAGTTTTTATCAATTTAATCCCAATAAAGGTATCTATAGCATACCAACCGTCAGGGGGATTGGAAAGAAGAGATTGGAAAAATGGAAGCATTTCATTTAAAGGAAATGTTATTTCAGCTTGTCGTTGAGGAAAAATTTGATGTTTTCTGTATAAGTCTGTTGATTTAATAGCTTCTGTAGCCATCTGTGCCAAAACTGTCATTGAAGCTACAATAGCATCTGAGCCAGGTGAGAATACTGGTAAAAAAAACAAACCAGTATCATTAAATCCAAAAATTGCACGATGATTCATGATTAACCTTGCCGAGCCACCTGGTTCACCATGAGGAGAGAAAATAATTTTTTTATCAAGATTAGTGTATACAGAAGGATTTACTGTTTCACCAATGACAACAGTAGCGTTTGGATTTGGTTCATATCTTGAATGAAGGTTTACAGAAGCAGTTTCTTCCGCTGTTCGAATTCGACCTTGACTATCTATTATTATTGTATGACGGGCTTCAGCATCTAATGAAATTCCTAAATCTGCTCCTGTAGCACGAACAGTCTCTCTTAATCGAAAAAGTGATTCTGGATTCGGAAAATTCACAGGTTGTTTCGGACGATGAGCATTAAGTGTAATAACATCACAATTCAGTTCACTTAAAAGGTCTGGCACAATTAACGAAGCAGGACCACAACCACAGTCTATTACTACTCTTAACTTTGATTCTTTTAGTACGGCTGATTTATTACCGAAAAATCCAGCTAAAGCACGATCATAAATTGGCATGGCTTCAGCTACTCCAACCCAACCCACTTCAGTTGGTTTAACTCGTCTTATTTGTCTTGTTTCTGCAATTTCTATAACTCTTTCAGCTTTTATCCTCTCAAACTCAATCCCTGTGGAATCGAAGAGTTTTATTGAAACCATTCCCATCAAGCTGTGACTTTGTGTAAACATAACACCAGCATCAGCTCCAAACCGTCTTACAGAAAATTGCAAGGTACTTGTTGGTACAGCATGGAGGTCAATAACTTCTATTCCACTTGCCATCAGACCACCTGTAAAGGAGCGTTTCAAGGCCCTCGAATCACGACGATAATCTCTCGCGGTCATAACAATTGAATTTGAATCTAATATCGTCCCCATAGCTCCACCTAGCCTCGAAGCTAACTCAGCTGTTAGTTCTCTGTTCGAAAGACCCATAATCCTCCCCCATCGAACATAAGAGGGGGATTTTGTTTCGCTTTCATTATTTATAGACATTGTTTTATTACCTCAAGTTCTCTACCACCGATTCTACAATTTGACCTTTTTTTGTAGAAAGAGCAGTCTTAAAGTGCGTATGAGGAGCAATTACTGTTCCTGAAGTTAATTTAGAATCATCAGGTATTGAAACATCGTTACAGATTATAGTTTCCTTGATGCTGACATTTCTACCTATTTCTACATTATCCCAAACAACCGAGGACTGAATTATAGTATTTTCACCAATATTTACATTTTCTCCAATCGCTACAAGAGGACCAATTGTCGTATTGTTATTCAAAGAAATATTTGATCCCATCACTGTTGGTGCAACAATTCGTACAGTTGGAGGGATTTCAGGCCTTAAACCATCCCACCAGATGCTATCTTCTTCCCATGTCGCTTTTGGAAAATACGGAAAAGACCAACGTCTAAGCACATCCCAATTAGTATAGAGATATGTTTGAGGATTACCTGCATCCATCCAATAATAATCTAAACGTTCATAGCCATAAATGCCGTATTCTCGTGCTAAGTAGGGAAAGACATGTTTACCGAAGTCCATCAGGTCTGTTAAAGTATCTAATATATCCAAAACTTTATGTTTAAAGGCATAAATACCAGTGTTGACAAGGTTAGACTGCAAACGAATGGTTTCCTTTTTCGCAAAAGTTAGAGTTGCTAATCCCAATTCTTGTGGTAATGGTTTTTCTAGAAAAAGGACAATTCGTGAATCTTGATTTAACATTATCACACCAAAAGCACGAGGGTAGGAAACATCTTTCAAAGTAATACTAGCAATACAATCTTTTTCTCGATGGAAAGCCATGAAATCAGTTAATGGAAGGTTGGTTACTATATCAGCCATTGAAACGATAAAATTATCTGTGTTAATATAATCTGAAACCTTTCGTACTGCATCAGCCGTGTCCAACGGATCAACCTTAGGGATTATAATATCTAGATCGTTGAAATGCTCACTTTCCTTAAAATACTTACGTATCTCCTCATGCAAATATTTGGTAACGATTATTATCTTTCCATTTATTCCAGCATTTCTAAGGAGTTCTAAATTGTAATCAATCATTGGTTTATTAGCTACTGGAACCATAGGTTTGGGGATTTCAATTGTTAACGGATAGAGACGGGAACCAATCCCACCAGCAAGTACAACTGCTGACCATTCATCCATATTGAAAAAACCCCTGTATATGTTTCCTGAAACTTAGGATTAAGCGTCATTTATATTTAATTGTATTTTTTCTTAAATTATATAATTGGATTTAATATGTTAAAAATCTGTTCTTCTAAATGAAAATTAGAGATTTTATTTGGAAATATACCTTATAAAACCAAGAATTCAGTCCATATGAATTTAAGATAAATCCAAGAATGTGCATTTTTCTAGCTATATATTATTTCTAAAATAAACACGCCAATGTCGTTTACAAAGGCGTTCTTCACAAGAATCGCAATTTGGCAATCCTTGTTTCTTTTTGTAACATACAAACGAATTACACATGGCTGGGTGAATACATGAATCATTCCTACACATTATTTCGATTTTATTTTGAGATAGCGTTGTCTTTTTCTCTATTATCATTGAATTCTCTCCAATTTACAATAATTGATCAAATGAGAAAGAGAATTTCCAAGTATTGTTAGTTTACTTCCCCCATGGATCTAATCTTGCTCTATTCTTACGTTTAAAGGTAGTTTTATTTTATATTTTAAGTTTTTTTAAACAGTAGTTCAGAATGGATAATTAATAAGAAGGAAAATAACCCTGATTATCATTATTCCTTAAAATTGGACAATCTTTTTATGTTTAAACCAAAGTAGTAATTTTACCTTTTTAAAGGGTTAAGTAATTAAGTACTAACAAACCGAATGTAGGCGTATTTCATGGATAATGAGGAATTCGATCAGAAACAAGAGTCTCAATCGGAAAATTCTAAAACGTTCGACTCTAAGGAGCCAAATGATGGTGATAACCAATCTACAGAAATCGAAAATCTAAGACAACAATTACATCAATTAAAAGAAGTATTAAAGGATCATTCTGAGAAAGTAAGTGAAAATGAAGTAGGAACTGAAGAACAACAAACTGTACTAGGTGTTCAAATCGAAAAAATATCTTCTCTTGAAAAAGAATTAGAAAAAGTCCATAATGATTATCAATACAGAATTCAAGAAAAAGTTGAATTAATCACTAATCTTGAGAATCAACTCACACAAGCGAAAGAAGAAGCTCAGGCATTAAAAGCTGAGCTTGAACCCATAAAATTGACACTTGAACACCAAAATAATATTATTGAAACGCAGAAAAAAATGATAGAAGAAGCAAAGTTTGAAAGACAAACATACGTCGCTCAAATAGCCAAATTGCAGGAAGTTATAGAACAAACTGAAAATGAAATTGATGAAATTCAAGCAGATCATTTAGAAATTCAAAATCAACTACGACTGGAAATCAAGCGGTTAGAAGAGCGAGCAGGACAGATAAGTGAGGATTTCACTCGGGATGCGAAAGGAAAATTAGCTAGAGACCGACATATAAGAGCTTTTCTTGGAGAAAACGAATTAGGACGAATTCTTTTGTACATAATCGACTATTTTGAAGACTCGAAAAAACGCTCGCTTAATTTGGCAATCATGTCCTCAGAGCTCGGAATAACCCCCATTATAGCACGAAGGAGTCTTAGACACCTCCATGAACTCGGTGTCTGTGATTTCAACGAAGTTTCAAGAGAAATAAAGCTAAGGCTATAATAAAACATCACGATAATAATCTAGAGGACTTTCTAATTACTCTAAGAACTCTCTAGAAATTCTATTTCTTCGTATTTTCAAAATGGATTGAATAGACTCCTTTATTACCTGCAATCATTGGAGACATTCTCTTATCTTGTTTTTTTAATAGAATTTTTTCCACATTAATATCATAAATACCAATTTCTCTTTCTCGAATTGTTAGAAACTCCATATCAGCCGTGAGTCGGGATTTCTTCCCTCTATTAATATCAGCAAGAGAATCTTCATTTTGAGGTCTAATTCGGAAAAACCGATGTCCACAAATACAGCCTTGGAATATCTCTTGAGCAATTTCGGGAGTTCGTCTGCAACGTGCACATTCATAGCGACCTAGGTTAATATCTTTGTCAGAGAAACTCATTATAAATTTCCACTCTAGACAAGAGCTATGGAGAGATTATCATAATTTTGGGGAGCAATAACTGTAAGCTTAATATTTTTCCTGTTGAATAATCCTGGACACCGCATAGGCTTCGGATTCAAAATTTTATATCCTAGAAAATCAGTGTGATCAATTTGGTTCATAGCTTCTTGGATTAACACAGCCTCCTCCTCAGGCTGGAGTCCACCTTCAAAAACTACGACTCTTTCATTTTTTAGCTTTGAAATAATAAAATCACACTTTTGAGTGGAATTCATCCTACGTGTTGTGTTTTCAGTAACGAAATCTATCCTTAGTTCCAACTTATTACCCACCTACATATTAGCTACTGTGAAAATACTCCCATAAAGTTCGTTCATCCCTGTACCTTTTTTTGCAGAAAGAGGTATTATGTCAGTTTGAAACGCTTCTTTCACTAACTCAGGATCCGCCTCGGGTAAATCGGTTTTATTTGCAGCAACAATCAAGGGAATTTTCCTAGCTTCTAGATTCCCAAGCACAGTCCAGTTTACCTGATCGAAAGGAGCCCGTGCTGAGTCAACCACTACAATAGCAGCATCCAAACTATCTAAAGATTGAATTGCTTTAATGACACCTCTTGTAGCTTGTTTTGCTCGCTCAATACTCTCTTGCTTTGTTAATCCATGGCTTTGAAATTCTCTGTAATCAACAGAGGTAGCAATGCCAGGGGTATCAACGATTGTGAGATCAAGGGAACCACTATGATCAGTTATATTGCAATGCTCCATGGCAACACATTCTCGTGTTTCATGCGGGATAGGACTAACAACCCCTAATGGTTGTCCGTTTCCACACTCTGTTGAAATTCGGTTAGCCAAGGTTGTTTTTCCTGCATTTGGTGCTCCTAAAATACCAATTGTTAATCGCGATTTTCGACTCCTCGCAAAAATTCTAGCCAATATACCCATTCGACACTATGCCTCCGTATTCATCTTATTAATGCGAAATTAAGTTAACTAGGATTATAGCAATGTACTTGATAGATAGTCATAATATTGTAATAATACGAAGAATTTCTCTCAAACAGGAAGAATAAAAAAATATATAATAGTGGATTAATCTACACTATTAAGAACTTTCTTTTAACGAAATTAATTGCTCTAGATCAAAATCCAATGGATTTTTATAGATGAATTTGTGTAAACTAGCTGATACTAATCTTAAAGAGGCAATTATCATTAACATGACAAACAAAACAAAATTAAAGTCTGAACTATCATAATTAATTCCAGAGATACGTAACCACACATCCATAACGAAACCTGAAAAGAGTGAACCAATAAAAGCACTAATTCCTTCAGCAGTCAGTAACATTGAATAATATCTTGCTTTTGTTTCTTCAGTAGAACAATCTAAAGAATAAGTAGCAATAGCAGTATCTTCGGCACCGAATGCCAAACCTCCAGGAATATTGACTAAGACTAAGAACCATACATTTCCAGTAATTAAACCTAAAGCATATCCTAATGGGACAACAGCATATCCAAGTCGAGACAAAATGATGATGATTTTCTTATTGTATTTATCTGCTAGAGCTCCCCCAAAGTTTTGACCAATTCCTCTCGGTAAGTTAAAAACCACCCACATAAGTGAAACCATAAACCAGGAATCAGCAACACGAAGAGTTACAAAAGGGAATATTGGCCATGCAGTGCTCATAGCAAATTTGAAAAAACTATCTAAAGGTAAGAGTCGTTGAAATGGCTTGTTTCTATTAATTAGCGTTCTCCAAGATGGTCGGAGTTCCTCGTCAATTGCCATTCTTTCTTTTACATCATACTTTTCAACTAGAAAGAAAGAAATAACAATCGTCATTCCAAAAAGCAAAGCTCCAAATACAAAAGGAATAAAGAAAGCGGGTTTACTTAAAACATAGTCTATAGACTCACGAGGGAACGGAAATGGGCTTAAATCCATCAAAATTCCGACAATTAGTATTACTGCAATTGAAGTTAGAGTACCTACAGAGTTAATTCTGCCTATAAAAGAAGCCCGAGTACGCTCAGATGAGTAATCACCCAAAAAAGCATTCCATGCTGGAATAATACTAAATCCAACAGTTGTCATGACTAACGAAATTAGAACAAGCTCAGTAGGATTGTTTGCAAAAGGGGAAAGAAACGTTGTTATCGTCAGAGTAGTAAGCCCAATAACGATGACGAGTTTCCGTCCTTTGAGATCTGCTAACCAACCCCATACTGATTGGAAAATATTAGATCCTAGATTTCTCACCGAAGTTAGAATGGATTGTTCTAAAGGAGAAGCGCCTAGAACTACTCCCCAATAAGACAGAAAAGCAAAAATAGAAGATCTTCCAGCAGCCCACCCAATACTTGTCCCCCAAATAGGAACTTTCTCGCGAGTATTCGCTGTTGAACCTGATTCTTTTGTATTACTAGAGTTAGATGGAACTGAATCTGGAGTCACTAGAAGATCACCTGGTACTTTAAGAAAAAGAGCCTAAATTGAGATTGAATTCTCAAATAAATGAAATATTATATCTCTTGGCCAGCAAATTGTTTATCATATAAATCAGCAAATATGCCCTTAATTTCTAGTAATTCTTGAAAAGAGCCTTGTTCAACAATTTTCCCTTCCTTTAACACAATTATTCTATCTACAGCTCGAACCGTGCTAAGTCGATGGGCTATTATTATTGCAGTCCGATTTCGTATAATATGATGTAAACTTTGTTGAATTACTAATTCAGTATGTGCATCAACTGAGGATGTTGCTTCATCTAGTAATAAAATCTTTGGATTTGAAATAATTGCTCTTGCAAAACAGAGTAATTGGCGTTCCCCCATCGATAGTCTCGTCCCTCGTTCACCAACTTCAGCATCTAATCCTTTACTCATCACGAAATCGAAAGCACCAACCCTGAGAAGGGCCTGTTCGATTTCCTGAACAGATGCATCAGGTTTTCCATACAGGAGATTTTCTCTTATTGATCCAGAAAAGAGAAATGAATCTTGAGGAATGATTGAAATCCAATTACGATAGTTTTGAAGATTAAGATTTCGTATATCATTACCATCAACCAGAATTTTTCCGTGATTAAAATCATAAAAACGGCAAAGTAGGTTTGTTATTGTTGTTTTTCCAGCACCTGTATGGCCAACAAGGGCATATGTCCCATTAGCAGGAATTGTTAACTGAAAATCCTTGAGGACAGGATCAGATTCGTGATCATAAGCAAATGTAACGTTTTGAAATTCAATAGTCCCTTCAACTTCAGGCAAGGATTGCTCATCAAGAGGAATAACCCCAGGAGTTTTGTCTAGGATATCAAAGATTCTTTCAGTTGCAGCCATTGCACTTAATAAATTGTTATAGAAATTTGATAGAATCATTATCGGTTGAGATATTCTTCCTAGATATGAAATAAAAGCCACTAGTGTTCCAATAGACATTGTTTGGGTTCCAATCGAATAGCCGCCAACAGTAAGAACTATGGCAGTTCCTATGGCTAGAATCATATCCATGATGGGAAACATTACTGCAAACAAGATAAGTGCTTTCATCCGGGCTTGATAATTCTCTAGATTAAGGATTTCAAATTCGTTAGTCATAAAATCCTCTGCTACAAATGCTTTCGAGACTTCAATCCCTGAAATAGCTTCTTGATAATATCCAGTCACTTTTGCTAGAGTTCTCCTTGTTTGTTGCCATGCTGAACGTGCTTTGATTCGGAAATAAATTATAAAAACTGCTAAAATTGGAAAGAAGATCAAAACAGTGATAGTTAGGCGTACATCTAAATAGAGTAAAACGATAAACAAAACACCAAGAAATATACTATTGATTATAGCGTCGATGATCCCTGTTGAAAGCAAGTTAAGTAACCTTTCCACATCATTAGTAACCCTAGAGATAATTCTACCTGTTGCTTCTTTGTCATAATAATCCATACTTAAGGTTTGAAGTTTGTAAAATGTTTCTTGACGAATCTGCGTAATAATCTTCAGACCTGTTATGGTAGTAAAATAGGTAGCAATCACACTTAATAGAAACGCGATTAGTGCAACCATAAAATATTGAATTGCTACAAGACCCAAACCTTCAACATCTTTAGGAAGTATATAATCATCAATAGCTCTTAGAAGTATTAATGGTTGAATAACTGAGAAAATAGTAGATAGAAACATTGCACCCATAGCAGTCACAAATACAAACCAATGTGGTCGAGTATAACCAATTAATCTTTTAAATAATTCCCAATCTGAATACTCACGACTCAAGCGATCTCTTTGGTCTTCAGTTTGGCTCAGCCAAATCACTCTCCTGAACAATCTTTTCCAAGGCTAGTTTTATATCAACCATCCCCGCTTCCTGAGTTTTCCAAAGAAGAGGATAAATCAAACCCTTTTCTAATAACTCTTCATGGGAGCCCTGTTCTATAATTTGACCTTGGTTCATTATAATAATCCTATCAACTATTTTCAAAGTACTTAATCTTTGAGTAATCAGAATGAGGGTATGTTTACGAGAATCTTTTGCGAGAAAATTTTCAAATGCTTCTTGAAATTTAGTTTCGGTCGAGATATCCAATGCTGAAGTAGCATCATCAAGAATCATAATTCTTTTTTTTCTCAATAACATCCGGGCTATAGCAACACGTTGTTTCTGACCTCCTGACAGAGTTACTCCCCTCTCACCAACAAGGGTGTTCACTCCCTCTGGTAATTCCCCAATAAAATCATCTAATTGAGCGATTTTTATTACTTCATTAACTTGTTCTGATGTAGCCTGGGGAATACCGAACATAATATTCTCAGCGATAGTTCGGCCAAATAAAAATGGTTCTTGATGTACATAACCAATTCTTTCACGCCAGTTCTTGAGGTTTAACTCTTTTAGATTATATACTTCATTAGGACTAGCTTCTACACTAATACGACCTTCAGTCGGATCATAAAATCTAGGAATAAGTGAAATTAAAGTGCTCTTTCCTGATCCTGTTGGGCCAAGGATAGCTACTTTTTCACCAGGTTTAATTATCAATGAAATTTTTGACAAAGCTTTCCTTTTGTTGTACTTAAATGAGACTTTTTCGAAAATAATACTAGGAGTTATGTCTGTAGGGAAGATTTTCGCATCTATTGGCTCTGTTAAATCAGCTGGAGTTTCAATTAATGTAAATACTCTATCACCAGCCGCAGAAACTCGTTGATACATTATTAAAGCAAAAGCTAAGAATCTAGTGGGCATACTAAGCATCGTGAAGTACATGAATAGAGTAATTAAAGACCCAGGACTAATCTCGTTTTGGATAACTAAGTATCCTCCCGAAAAAATAAGAATGGTTACTAATAGATGGACAAGAAACATGAACATTGGTAAAAAAATCGATCTAATTTTAAATGCGTAAGCTCGTAAGGCCATGTACCCTAGATTCTCTTGATCGAATTTTTTCTTCTCCCTATCTTCTGCATTAAATGCTTTAACAATCTGTGTTCCTGAGATATTTTCTTGAATTACGGTGGTTAACTTACCATACTGAGTTCGGATATCAAAGAAGAGAGGTCCTAGTTTTGTTGACACAAAATACGCAAGAATGAATAACAAGGGGGTAACAATTGCTATAAGAAGAAATAACTGAATATTAACTAATAACAAGACTAAATATATCCCTATATAAGTTAAACCTGCCTGAACTAGTATTCGTTCCCCCCACACCAAAAATTCCGAAATTGGTTCTAAATCTGTTGTTGCACGAGCCATAAGGTCGCCAGTATGATGTTTATCGAAAAATGAAATACTGGATGTTTCATATTTTTCAAACAAATCCTGTCTTATATCATAAATTATCCCTTCTCCTTGAACGTAACCAATCCATCTCGCAAAAAAGTAGGTAATTCCACGAATAATGCTTGCAATAAGAATCAACAAGACTCCAGAGAGGATTATAGAGATTTGGAAACGATCTTCGGTTAAAGATAGCAGAATTTGATCAATAACTGAACCAACAAGTAGAGGTATGGTTAATTCAGCAATTTGGGCAACAAATATGAATATTAAAACACCAAATGCTAATGATTTTCGTTGTGAAATATAATACAATAAATGTTTCAAAACATGCAACGAAAATCCTCTCGATTTAGATTAAAAAAGAGGAATTATTAATATTCCAAGTGATGATTCAAATTAGCAATTTGTATGTAGAAACTATTTTTAGCTTATAGAAATTTTTCTGTTAACCGCAGTTATACCTATTTAATAATATTGAATCATTAGGAAATGGTAATTCTAAATTATCAATTGGAGAATCAGCGTTGAGTCCGGAAATTCTTAAGCCTTATACGGATTTTATCATGGATAAAATTTGGCGAAAAATCCCATACAAGACTCAGATATTTTTCATTATTGGATTGGGTTTTATCACTTTTAATTATTATATGGTCTATATCTCATTAAAACCTTTTCAGGGTTTTATAGTAAGTGGTAAACCAATATTCTATATGGTTCCATTCGCTTTTTCAACATACTTCTGCTTTGGAATTGCTCTTATTTGCGGAATTCTTTTCTTATTATGGAAAAAAGATTTGAGATTAGATCTTATTCTCGTTTCAAGTGCTCAGGTCGGTGTTGTACTTGGAGCAATAACGATCATTGTTGGAATGATTTGGGCAAAAGTTGAATGGGGTACTTTTTGGGATTGGAATGATCGTGAGACAATAACCTTAGTTATGTGGCTCATATATGTTGGCCTTCTAATCTTTCGAGATATGATAGAAGTCGAAAATCACGAAAGAAAGGCAACGATTTCAGCAGTATTTGGAATTGTAGCATTCGTCTCTGTACCCCTATCATATGTTATAGTTGGAGTCTTACATCCTAATCCTCAACAAACAAGTTATAGCACTGGGGCAGGCATGTTCTTAATGTTAAACTTTTTATTTATTGGAATATTGGCCTTAATTCTGATCTATCAAGCGTATAAACTCAATAAAATGGATTTTGCTTTAAAAAAATTAAGAAAACAAAGAATGGAGGAAGATTGAATCTTCAAATACAATTTAATCGGAGGTTAACATAATGGCTGTAACTGACATATTTGATGAAATTCTTGGTTCTGAATTAAATTTGATGTTTTTTGTTTCTATTGCTGCATGGATACTGATTTTTCTCTATCTCTATTATACTGTTAATAAGTTGAAGAAATTAGAACGTGAATTAGACAGTTTAAAGGAGTAATATTGGAGTCTGAGGATTTTAAGATTTTCATATGACCTTTTTTCCATATACAGGGAGCATTGAGGTTAAATGGTGCTTTGAGATGAGCGTTGGTATGCAGAACAATCTGCCAGCTGTTGAATTGACAAATGTTAGCAAAATTTATGGTTTTACGACTGCTTTAAAGAAAATTCATCTGAAAATAGAAGAAGGAGAAACAATAGGATTTATTGGACATAATGGAGCTGGAAAGAGCACACTTCTAAAAATTATATCCCTTCTGGTTACCCCTTCTTCAGGTAGCATCAAAATTTTTGGTACAGAAGCTAAGGAAAAATATCATCTCTTGAAAAAGGATATTGGAGTGTTATTAAGCCATTCATTCTTTTATGAGGATCTTACTGGACGTGAAAATCTTGAATATTATCTCAAAATGAATAAACGTACAAAAAATACTAATGAGATTATTAATGAAGCAGTAAAACAGTATAATCTCAAATTATATATTGACAGACCCGCACATGAACTCTCTACTGGCATGGCTAAAAAACTGGAAATTTTAAGGGTTTTATTACCTACTTTGCCTAAATTGCTTCTCCTTGATGAACCTTTTAGTGGTTTAGATGTAGAGAATAAAAAATTCTTGAATCAGCTCATTACGAAACGACAGGCAGATCGAACAGTTATCATTTGTTCACATAATTTTCGTACAATAGCTCGCTTGTGCAGTAGAGTGTTTTATCTCGAAAATGGTGGGATCACGAAAGTACTCATTCCTTCTGAATATGATTTTTTCTTGAAAAACAAGAATTAATATTATTTAATTGTGGATCAATAATGTCAATTATTCTTGACACCTTTAATATAGCAAAAAAGGATTTAATTCTAGAATTTAGGACAAAAGAGACTCTTTTTTCAATGGGCCTTTTTTCTTTAGCCTCTGTACTTATATTTTCTACTCTCTTTAATCTCATTGAGAATATATCTCTTGAAGCAAAGTATACAATTTCTACAGCATCAATGTGGTTTATAATTGCCTTTACTGTCATGCTAGGTCTCAATTCGGTCTTTTCACGGGAAATGAGGAAAAATTCAATATATTCACTCCTTTCGTTGTCGATTAAACCTCAAGCAATTTTTTTGGCAAAACTCTTGTATTTAGGAGTTATTTTGGCAGTTGTCGAGGTATTCGCATTTACTATGGCTATAATCTTCTTAGAAATTAATGTTCAAGGAGACTTGTTACTCTTTTGTTTTGTTTTGGCAATTGGGACAATCGATCTAGTTGTTGCTGGTTGTATTGTGTCTTTCTTGACAATTTATGCTAAATCTAAAACTTTAGCCATTCCGATTCTGTTTTTCCCATTAATTCTCCCATCCATTATTATTGCTGCAGAGGCTACAAGAAATTTAACATTCTATTATGATCCAACTTCAGTTGTAATCAATGCATTTCTTCTTTTCCTTCATGCAATCATTGTCTTAGTATTGATACTCTTGTTTATCGATGAATTGATAACAGAATAATATTCATATCAATATTCAAGTAAAAAAGAAAAAAAGGAATATGTAAAGCATTTTGGACATTTTGCTTCACTAAGATACTCAACTAGTTTTTAGCGTTTCTTCCTGTAGAAAATTGAAGAGTTAAAGCTCTGAAATATAAAATACAATTACCAAGGCTAATTATTGCACGTGGACAAGGCGGTGTGAAACTTGTGTAATTGATTTTTAACTTTTTTAGTTAAAAAATTAATAATATTCCTCTATTTAATAAATATTTAAAAAATAAAAAAAATTTATAAACTAAAAAGTTCGTATATTCAATACATTTTGATCCTCTTAGAAAATGGAGATAAAAATGAGAGTGCAAACTAGATCTGAATTTGGACAAAGAATGGAGAAAAGCAAATCTAAAGCTGAATTAGAAGAGATGCTTTCTAAATTTGGCTGGAAATGGGCAGTAATGGCCTCTACAATTGGGAGAATATATAAGAACGGTGATAAAATACCCAATGATCTTCTACAACAACTCAGAATGACACGAAACAAAATTGAAAGCGGGTGTTACTCTATCTGTGAAACAGCTTGCGATCTACGAGAGATTGAAACTAAGCTCTTCCCCAGTCTTACAAAATTAGGGATAGACGAAACTGACAGATTCTTGGAACTAACGAGCAAAGCATTAAATGGAACAATTACTGAGAACGAAATTAATCTCTCAGGGATTCAGCCAATCCTATCTGATTGTGTTTCTCTACCGTGTGTATGCCAAAAATAGATTAAGTAATAACCCTTAACAATATTCTAGGTATAATTTTTGGTAATAAACACACGGTAATTTTTTTTCAGAAAACCCAAACGTTCTAGTTACAGGATTAGATAGGTAAATTCTTATTGTTTGTAGGGAGAAATACAGAAAGAAGTTTTAATAAAAGTCCCTTCCATAAAAATGACACCATAATCAATTCAAAACCTGTAAGCAAATCAGGTTTAATACAATTATTAAAATGTCAATTAATCTCATAGAATCGATTTTTTTATTTCTGTTCTAACACTAAATTAAAGATCTTAACATTCTGAATTATCGAGAAATTGCATGAAAGAAACCTCATAATACAAAGTAATATTCTACATACCTCTGCCTCCCAACTAATAAAAAAAAGGAATTAAAAAGCAATATAATTACATTACATTGCTTTATATTTTAAGGTGATGCCTTTTTCGTCCTCTGGTAGTTTTTAGCGTCTTTTCTTGTAGAGAAGAACTCCTACAGCTAGAACACTAATCGCTGCTAAGACTGTGAATACTTCAAATCCAGGAACGTCACCACCACCAGCTACAGCCTCTTCAGCTTTAGCATAAGCCTCATCCAGCTTTGTTAGAGCCAATTTGAGTTTTGCTTCAGCTAAGTCAGGATTGTGGAAACCTTCGCTTCCGTCACCATCAACTGCAATGAAAAGTGCTTCAGCTTCAGCGATTAAATCGAAAGAATCATTGATCAAGGCTTCATCTACGCCTGCTGTTTCGTTGGCTTCATCGACTTTTTTAGTGACATTCTCATATAGAGTCTCGTATTCGTCCATTAGTGCAGTGATATCGCCTTGGATATCCTCCATCAGAGTCCATCGTTCGGTGGGGTTTGAATGACATGTTGAGCATCCATCCGTTGTCACAGCCCAAGTATGATTCACACCTGCTTCACCGTAACTGTCAAGCTGGTAACCATGGCACGAGGTACAATCAATGTATCCATGAGCACTTGTAGTTTCTGTATCGGTTAGCATATCTAGAGATCCATGGCGACCTCCACTATGACACTCACCACAGAGATCGGTCACATCTGCTTCTCGTAGTTGAGTTGAATTTGTCGCATCATGGGGATCGTGACAGGTAGCACAGTTAATCGAAGTTAAGAAGGTATCATCAAGCGATAACTCTTCTTCTGCATATAGCCCTTGTCCAGACATGCAATGAAGACAGTGGTCACCCGCGTGATCGCTTGCCAGCAAATCATCCATTGATTGAGAATGTGCACTCTTTTGGTAATCTGGATATTGAGGGTGGTGACTTCCAGTGTGGCAGTTCCCACAACTTGCTGCAGTATAATTTATTACACCTGGCTCGTGACAGGCTGCACAAGTTACTCCAAAATCCCAGTAGGTGACAGTTCCAGTGGAATTGTCCCATCCTGTTGCCATACAATGCCCACAACTTGAGTCAAATTGGGCACGTGTAACATTCCTCGAACCTGCTATTTCCACAAAATCACCAGTAGTATTAGTGAAAGGAACAGCAGCATGAGCATGTCCAGTTTCATTCCAAGTGTCAACCGAGTCATTGTGACAATAAGCACCAGTACAATCTTGTGGTCCCCAGGGATCAGTTATACTGCTATGGTCCATTTGTACTGCATCGAAGGAATATTTAGGATTTAAAACACCAGCACCTAGACCAGCAGCAGCAGCTGTTCCCAAGAAAGCGATTGAGAACCAGTAGAGTAACACAACTCGCTTGCCACTCCACTTACTCTGGCTGACTAATTTTTCTTCTTGATTCATCAATATACCGCCGTATATGAGATTTTCTTCGCTACTTCTTGGTAAGAAGTTAACTATCGGTACTTTAACCGACATATCGTATGTTATTTCGAATTTCGCAAACTTTGCGATAAATATAGTATTAGAAACTATACTCAAGTATAGGTATAATTTCAGATAAAAAAACATTATGGTATTATTAAATGTATGAAATATAACTATAGTTTTTTATTTTTTTAATGTATCTATTATAAAAACTTCAGAAAATCTGCATTAATACAGAAGAGACTTATAGAGCTGGAAAAAATCCAATAAAAACCATTTTGATAATAATAGCCTAAAAAACGGATGCGAACTTTATTTTACAAAAAGAGATAATATATAATCCGTTTTTCGAATCTAGTTAAACTAATTTACAATAGTTAATTGTTATAGTATTAAGCCTCTATGAATTCGGATGTAATTGAAATTTACTTTTCTAATTATTATTTTTCCATCAAGAGATAATAACTTTCTTGTGGTTAATCTGCTAGCAATAAGATCGGACATGATTGAGACATAATTCGCTTTTATCGCTAGTGAAAATCATTTTCTACTATTTAAATCGAATATGGCCTTCAAAAAGGATTGAATTTCAACGAGTAAAATCCTCTTCAAATGTTTTAAAGAAACAAGAGCAAAAACGTTTAGGTTTCTTATTTCTCAATATTTATTATTTTCAGTAGATAAAAGTTAGTTAAATTCAGAAAGTAGTTAAATTATGTATTCATTGTCAACTTTTTTGATTTTATGCTTTTTTTTAGGAAAATTATTATATATGTATTTATTCTTTATTTACACGGATAATCATAATAATAAAGTCGCGAGTTCATTCGCATGCCTTGGATATTTCCTCTCATTAAAATCAAATTATATAATTATGAGCGGAAACATTGTTTAACCAATATTTCAATAGCGCCTCTCATTTTTTTTGAAATCAATCACTGTTCCCATTATGATTATACAAACAAAACCCTTTTCATAAAGATAGGAGAAAAAAAATGATCCAAGCAGAACAAGAACCATTTATTACGACACGTGAAAAGATCTTACGGTACTTGTTGCTTAATCGATCACCAGATGGTGATTGTTGTACCATAAAACAGATTGCAACTGAACTTGGCCTTAGTACAAATGCAGCCCGACAATATATGGTTGTTCTTGAAAAAGATGGACTTGTGGTACGAACAGAACTGAAGGGTTCAACAGGTCGGCCTGCTATGACTTACACACTTACAGACAATGCTTTTGAATTTTTTCCTAAGGTTTATAGAGATTTATCTATCTATCTAGTCGATTTAATTAAGAGTCGTCATGGTATTGCAGAGACAGTTACCATGCTCGAAATGGTAGGGAAAAGAATCGCCTCAGAAATAAAAGATATTATCGAATCTAATATGGATAGAACAGAATCCTTCGATTCTCTACCAGTTAAACAAAGGCTAGAAAAAGTGGCTGAAGTTTTCCAAGATTATGGGAAGTTTCCAGAATTAATAGAAGACGAAACATCATTCTCGCTCTTGAATTATAACTGTCTTGTTTATGGTGTTGTAAGACATGATCCATTGGTTTGTAAAGTTGACGAGACAATGATAGCGGAATTAGCAGGTCAAAAGTGTACAAAAGAGAAATGTCTTAGAGACGGCGATGAATGTTGTCTCTATAGAATTCAAAAAGTGAAAGCTAGTTAATAACCCCTAAAAAAGGACTTCAATGTAAGATATCCTTCCCAAAATTACCACTGATAAAGGCTTCAAATTCTTTTCACTTATTATAGAGGAAGAGCTGCAAAATTTTCGATATAATCAATGCCTACTGTCTTTGTAAAAAATCTATAATTAAATTTTAACCTCTTTTCTGTTTTTCTTTTACTTCTTACACTAGTTAAGTACAAAATAAATACAGTTTGCAAATTTTTAAATGGAAAAATTAAAATATTATTTTATAGAATTTAAAATCGGAAAAATAATTATTATTCTCCACATTACAATCCAAGGAACAGCTAGAATATCTGCAACTAACACGTAAAAACTGTGAGTAATTGTTCTCTATTGGTCAAAATTATTTTTCCGATTCAGACGGTATCCCCAAGGGAGAATACAATCTATTAATTACTGTATTAAGTCTGAATATTGTGTTGGACATAGTAGAAGTGAAATTAAAATGGGAATGAGAAAAATAATCCTATCTTTGTTGATGATAGCCTTTTTTATTGGAGCAGGCTTCTTTGTAGGATCAACATTAGGTTATCCGAGCAAGGTTGCAGATGAAACTCCAGGATTCGTATCCAGTAAAACAAACACCACATTGAACCTGAATGATGGTCAAATTGATCCATTTTGGTCATCTATTGAATCTTATCAGAATATATCAGAATACGGTCCTAAGGGTTACGTTAAATTTGCTAATAACGAAACTCATCTGTATGCTTTACTTGTTAGCTCAGCAAGCAATGAATGGATATCAATCGAGTTTGACGCAGATACCTCTGCATGTATGATGAACCAGCATGACGGTTGGGCTATTTATATTGATGAGAATGCTAAAACTGTAGAAGCGAAGGATGTATTCTTTATTGGAACGCGGATGCCTAGTGAAGACACTAATAATGATCTTTTAGCTGAAGGTATTTTCACAGGCGATCTTGTAGAGATTGAAGTTGTGAGATTATTAGATACAACAAGTGTTGATTCTAATGGTTATGATATTGTGTATCAGAATGGAAGCATAACAATGATTCAATTTGCTTCAAAAAGTGATCATTTTGGTTCACATACTTTTTACTATATACTTACATCATTTTCCACTCCTCAAGCTGGGATTGCCCCTGGAAATATTCCTGTCCCAACAGTAATCAATTATGATCAACTTAAGCTCCAAGTGCTTAGCTTAACAATGTTAAGTGGTTTTGGGTTTATTGTTCTGCACTTCATTCGTAGAGTAATCATAAATCCAATAAAACACGATTACCGACTAATTTCTAGCGATATACCAACAAAATTAAGCACTAGTAATCGTTGGAAGAGCCCAACATTTAGAGAGCGTTGGAATGAAACATTTTCTTCTGAAGAATAATTTTTAGACAAATTTTACTTATGTAGATGATCAATTATGCTTAAAACAAAAAAAGTACTCTCAAAAGCAGACGAATCAAAAACTTTCGAGTTTCTTTCTGTAGAAAGATATACAAAGAGCCACCGACTTCATCATTGGGTTCACGTTGGATCTATGGTTCTATTTATATTAACAGGTTTTGAAATCGCTATTAAAGTCTATTTCTTTGGAACTACATATGGGTTCACTCGTACTCTCCATTATATTCTTGGAATTTTTGTAGGTGGTTGGGATTTAATTTTTTATATTGCGATCTTAATAAAAGACAGAAAACTCCTTGAGATTATTCCTACACCAAGAGAGATTCTAGACTTGATTATCATTGCATTATGTGCGTTTAGAATTTTACCTGATTCAAAGTATCCCCATTATGACTTCTATATCCTCGAAGAAAAGAAATATATTATGAAATATCATCCTGCTCAAAAACTACTAGCTTTAATGAACCTAGTTGTAATATTTCTAATGGGTGTAACAGGAATTGCTCTTGCAGAGCAATTAGCACCTGGATCTACAGGGATACTTGCTGTATTGGCATTACTTGTTGCACCGGTGCAAGCATTGAATCTTAACATTCGTTTCCTTCACTTCCTTATGTTTGTATATTTCCTTGTCTCTACGATGGTGCATTTTTATTTTGCTATAATCCCTGAAAATCGTCAACGACTTAGAGGAATGGTAACTGGTAAAGAAAAGATTCCAATTCAGTGACCACTAGCAATATTCACTTACTCTCTCAATAAAATTAGACAGTAAGAATTGAAATTGCTATCTCCTTCCATTTTTTCTACTAAAAGCTTAAAATTTTTTTACATTTTAAATTGTAAAATGAATTAAAACTTTTTAAAATCAATAAAAAATTCTAAAAAGGTTTTAATAACCATACGTCCTTATATTACATGGTAAAAAAACCTATGAACGAGGACACACCTTCCGTTATTAATCAAAACGCTAAATTTTACTTTTCAATTTTATTTTCAATCTTTTTTCTATATCTACTTCAACAATCCCCTATTGTTCAAGGCCTTTATAATATCGTTTATTTGCCGTTCAATTGTCTTCATGAATTAGGACACCTACTTGCATCATCGATTATTCTACCAACAGTTGATTCTCAGTTTAAAATCTGTCATTTATATGAAGGAGGCTGTTCGAACATGATCACCATTGAAGAATTACCTGTTTGCTGGGGATCAATAATAATGAAGCTAGCAGGTTCTCTTATGGTATTTACAATCACTATTGCGGGAATAATAGTACTTCGTAACAAAAAAAGTCCAGCCTCTGTTGCAGGTAAAAAATTTCTAATTTTTGGCCTTTTAATTAATTTAATAAACTTATTTCCCATATTACCAGCCATGTTGGGATCTGTAAACGATGGTTATGGGATCTGCATAATTCTAATTCGGATGGGGCATTCAACTTATCCTTCGGTTGAATTTTCTTTTTTGTTTCTCTATATAGCGTCATTAGTAACCCTCGTTTCATTTTATTACCTTGGATCTTGTCTATTTTATTTACTCTCTATTCCTGGCTTTAAAATTCAAAAACAGTTTGAAAATCCTACTGAGTATATACTGAGTCTTAAATTATAGAGAAAAAGCTTTAAATTTCTTATTTTCCCCCATCAAATCTCAAACATAGATTGGAAAACTATTGGTTATTCTAGATTAATGAAATTGCATAAATCACGATTGCTCCGAGTAAAAAGAAAAATAAATTTTGAAAATTACTACTTAAATGAGTTTCAGGTATTAGATCTGAAGCTGCTACATAAATAAATGAACCTGCAGCTAAAGCTAAAAGAATTCCAATTACCGATTCAGTTAAGCCTTCAACAAACAGCAAAGAAAACATCGCACCAAAAGGAGTGGCAAGAGCTACAATAATAGCCATTAACTTTGCTCTTTCGGGAATAGTACGATTAATGAGGGCAAAGCTTGTTACTCCTTCTGGGATTTCGTGCAGAATTACAGCCATAGCAGCAAGGAAACCAATTTCAGAGCTAATTTCAAATCCTACTCCAATTATGACGCCATCTAGCAAAGAATGGAATGCTAACCCAGAGAACGCCATTAACCCCATTCTTGTTTCAGAGGTATGTACATGGGGTTCAGGGGATTCTTCTAAGTGGTAATGGATTTCACTCCCTGAATGTAGTACAATAAAGTTCTCCAATAGATAGAAGAAGAAGAATCCGATGAAAACCGCAATAAAAGCTAGCTCTGAGCTTTCTATTACTTCTAATAATTCTACTGCTTCTGGAATAAGATGAAAAAAAACTAATGCTAATAATAATCCAGCAGCAAATGAATTAACATAGTGAGAATGTTTTATTGCCCATTCTTGCTTTGAGTTCATTATGTAGATACCTGAAAGTGTACCAACACCTGCTACTACTCCATAGAATATCACGACAATTTCTGGTACAATCAATTGGATTCCTCTTTTCCTTTAAGAATTAGTTTTACGGGACTTGGTTATTGAAAACCATTTAGAGCTTCATTTTTTATGTATCTCTTCGATTTTCTCTTCCAAAAATCCCAGGACATTGCTTTTTAGGTCAAAAAGTACGTAGGGATTTGAAACGATCAAATTGATTTGATAGTTAGAACGATCAATCAGAAGCCAAGAGATTTCTTCCTCGGTTTGGTCGCTGAATTTCTTAATAGCTTCATTGAAAACCTGTTTCGTCAATGCATGGGAATATTTGTCAGAACTGAGACTAAATACTAACGGGTAGAGGTAATACTCTTTTATTTCCAAGGAATATTTTGCTCGAATTCCTTTCAAGATGTCTACTATATCTTCATAACTATCGAATTTATCTCCCTCATGGTCTCTCCAAGTTATTTTTCCCTTATCTATGACTTCCTGAGGCACACAAATTTTAGTATTGTGGATAGCTGCACCTAATAACTTTTGATTTGATATACTCACATGAATACCATTTGGTGTTAGGATCTTTGTATAATTGATCGATACTTCTTCCACAATCCCTTCAATCTTTAAACTAGGGATCATAATATAGTCTCCTACATTAAATGGATTTGTAACAAGGAGGTAGAGCCCACTAATGAAATTCCCTAATGTTGTTGATGATGCAAAACCAATAGCTGTCCCTAGCAGAGCTGCTGCCCCAATGAATAGCTCCTCACCTACTATCCAGAATAGTCCTAGTAGTAGTATAGTAGCTCTTCCAAGCGTCCGTAATGCGTTAAACAGTTCAGGTGAGATTTTATCTTTTAAACGACGTAAAATAAATCCCCACAAGAACCAAAAGAATATAATAAGGATTGATACAACTAATATATGAATAATTGTTTCATCAGACGTCCCCCAGAACTCAGTTAACATGCTCTCAATTGGTTGATTAAGAGTCCTAATCATTTTCAAACCTCTATTGCCTTTATATTATCTAGTTACTCCTTATTTCATAAACCAACTTTTAATTAAAAGTTTTTGAAATGCTGCTTCTAGTATAATTTGACTATGAACAATATTTTGTACTGCTTGCTTTAATTTCTTCCATTTATTTCGCTTTTCTCACATTTAATTGATTAGGTTGAAAAAAAATTTAGGATTCATCAGATGAATCAATGTCCATTCATAGATTTTCTATCGAGAAAATTAAGTTTACAAATAATTTTATTAATTTAATTCATTAACCTTCTTTCGATTGTTTAGGAGAAAATATTTTGGTAAATAATTTTAGAAACTTATCTTTTCCAGCCCGTGAAAGGATCCTACGCTTTTTGATGCACCAAGGTTCAACATCCGATGAGAACACATATTTTACTGTGAAAGCCATTGCTAGTTCATTAGATCTTAGTACTAATGTTGTATGGAACTACCTTGTAACCTTAGAAAAAGAAGGCTTTGTTTTTAAGAAAGAGAAGAAAGGGAAGACTGGACGACCTGCTATGGTTTATTCAATTTCCGAAAAGGGGATAGAGCTTTTTCCTAAAACTTACATGGAATTTTGTATAACCGTACTTGATGAAATAAAGGTTATGTATGGAGAAGATAAACTACAGATGCTTTTCTCAAATATTGGTAAAAAATTAGCCTTAAATATAAGTGATCAAATGAAAAGGCAATTATCAGACAAAGTCGATTCTTTAGAATTTAAATTGAATAAGCTGGTTGGAATTTTCGAAGAACATGGTACTTTTCCTAAGCTAGATGAAGATGAGACATCATACGCATTAACAAACTATAACTGTCTAATGCACGGAGTAGCAAAAGTGAATCCTATGATTTGCAAGGTTGATGAGACAATGATGCATGAATTAATAGGGCAGTCGGTTTTTAAGGAAAAATGCATTGGAAATGGCGATAGTTATTGCCGTTTTCGGATAAAAAAGGTAGAAATGGCATAAGATTTGTAAAAGGGAAAAGGGAAAATACAAATTAAAAGATCATTTTATAATTTCAATACCCCTAACAAAATCTGTAAAAATGCGTAATTCGGCTCTTCTGAGCCTTTCTTGAACTGCTACTCGTTTTACACCAAGTTTTTTTGCAAGATCTTCAATTCCTACATGTCTGGGTATTTTATAATATCCTTGATTAAAAGCTAATGAAAACGCTTCAAATTGTTTTTGTGTAAGCAGTGTCGTTTTTGATTTCAACGGTTCTGAGTGCAAAGAAAGTATTTTAACAGTTGTAAACCTTGTCTTTAAGGTTGTTAGAAGGTTTCTAAGAGATTCACGTGAGGGAGAGAGCACAGTATGAAATTGAACACCTTTCATTATCGTAATTGGTAAGAGAGACATATTTCCACTTTCTAGCACGGTTTCATATATCGAGGGGAAGTCAAGTTTGTGCACAATTCGTGTCCAGTAGACTTCTTGAGACTTATATGTAATTTCAAATTCTAATACACTTTTTGAGGCTGTAAGAGCGTTCACATAGGTGTGAATAGTATGTTCTCCTCCTTCAAGAGGTTCCACATACCCATAACCCTCTGGAAGCTGAATAGTAACAATAGTTACTCTTACTGGGATTTTTTTTGTAAGTTCACAAGAGTAATAATCTTTGGAACTTATTTGGAGGTTTGTTCTAATCATTTAATATACAACCATCATAGGACGGCAAAAAGCTTTCACATTATTAAACGATTGGTTACATGGTTAAAAATTTGCTAAATTCAGAAATTTTTTCGAGGAGACTGTGATGAAAAATACTCAAATTCCCTCAAGAGGGTTCTCCAAAGAGTATTTAATGGCATTTACTCAAGCAGTTTTTGTAACAGTTCTTTGGTCTTCTTCGTGGGTAATCATAAAATTCGGCCTTGAAGAAGTCCCTCCATTAATCTTCGCGGGATTAAGATATATATTAGGAGCGATTATTCTCAGTACATACATTATTTCTAAAAAAGAATACAGAAATTCACTTCTATCACAATCAAGATTTACATGGTTACAAGTCTCGATCTATGGCTTATTATTTATCACATTAACTCAAGGAATACAATTTTTAGCTCTAAACCTCCTTCCCGCAATAACTGTTTCTTTTGTCCTCAATCTTACCACATTTCTTGTAATTATATTATCCATCGGTATTTTAAAGGAATATCCATCCTATAATGAGCTATTTTTCTTTTTAATTGTGCTTCTAAGCTTAATATTCTATTTCTTTCCTTTAGATTTTACGACAACCTCAATAATTGGATTAATTGTAATCAGTATTGGAGTTCTAACGAATGCTTTTTCATCAATCTTAGGTCGCGCAATTAATCGAACACACGAAATTTCTCCAGTAATAATCACAGGTATAAGCATGACAATTGGTTCATTGGTGTTATTAGCTTTAGGATTAGCAAATGATGGAATTAAAATCGTTCTTTCTTTATCGTTGCTTTCTATAGTCTATATTATCTGGCTAGGGGTTGTAAATACAGCTTTAGCATTTACATTATGGAATAATGCCATGAGAAAATTAAGAGCGATGGATATAACCCTTATTAATAGTACAATGATGCCTCAAATTGTAATTCTATCAATTTTCTTCTTGGGGGAATTTCCAGAGTTAAAGGAATGGATCGGATTAATTCTCCTTTTGGTTAGTGTACTATCAATCCAGATAATTCAAGCGAAAAAAGATGCATTCAGAATTACGAATTAACTAATTAATGAGGCAGCTTCGCTTTTATCACTAATTGGTATTGTAATCTCCCTGCGTAAAATAAAAAGTGCAATAAGAATGCAGATTAACCCAAAAACTTTGAAAAAAGACTGAACGACAAGTTCACCTTCTATTGGCAGGATAAGATCTTCATAGAATACGAAATATGCACCGATAAAAGAAACAATCACCGATAAAGAATTAGTAATTGGGGAGACTATGCTTAATCGTCCTCTCTCAAATGCTAATTGCTGAGCTATAATTGCAAACCCATAAGTTAAAAGAAACATAAATACAGAATATAATAACATTCCTATTGGTAAAAAATTTCCATTTCCGAGCATGTTTAGACTTATAAGGGCACTTTTTGTAAAGAACGTTCCCATTCCGTAAAAAAAACCTGCAAATATTGGAAATATGAATTCAGCATGTCCTTTTTTTGAAATAAACATGATAAAAACCATAATAAACATCATAATAATGGTTAATGGAAAAAAAACAAGCAAAAGTGGAGTATTCATTAAATTCGAAGATTCTATTTCTCCTGAGAAAGCAGAGAGAAGAAGTCCAGTTACTAGCACACTGACACCAAACCACTCAATACGAGATAAATGTTCCTTAAATATAATATATGCAAAAACAAAAGTAAAGAGCAAATTTGTATTTACCAAAGGCTTGACTACAGAAACATCATAGATATTCAGAGCTAGTGTATAGATGATAAATCCTGTAATTGCAGCAATTGCACCAATTATCCAAATAGGAGTTTTGATCAGTTTCCAGGCTGCAAGACCAATATCACGTAGAAAGTTATCGATTTTTATCCCTCCAGCTCGAACTATGCCAATCTTAAGGATAATTGCGGATCCGCCGCTTAACAATCCATAAAAGATCATAATAACTAGAACAAGAATATTATCCATGAGAATTGGCATACTTCTTTCACCTGATCTTTTTATCAACACTTTCTCAATTTGGATTGTAAATTAAGCATACTTGGTGAGGAAAAGGTTCAGTTATTTCTTAAACATTGATTTATTCTTCCTCTGTAGAAAAATCTTGAGGTTTATTACCTAGGAGTTTAGTCTCCTCTTTAACTGCAGCTAGTAATTTGAATTCCTCTTGAAAGGAGACTTTTTCTCTATCTGTAACACTATTATTCCCTGAAAGAATTTTTTTTCTCTTTGTGGCGGATTCAACTTCATCTTGAGGTAAATCAGGAGGTATAGTTTCTTCATCCACTATATTTACATCTTTTTTAGCTTCTTCTGGAATATAATCAAGGTAGAGAATTGAAACTTGATACTCTTGCGAAATTTCTGATTCATCGGAAGATTCCTCAACAACAACTCTTAATTTGCCTGGTTTTGGAAGTTTAATTAGGGGAACATGTAATTCAAGAAATTGACGCATAGTTTTTCCAATATAATGCCCCCTTATCTTGCTCTCATCATCAATAAGCCTAACTCTGTATCTAGTCATTCCTTCTTCTAATTTAACCCGAATATAAAACGGGATCGGAACTATCATCTCACGAATTTCGTTACCTGCATCATCTGCTATCTCTATCTTCGATAAATCAAACAAGTCAGTCTCACCTGCAATATCAGTATCCAAATACTCAAGAATTTAATTCTTTGCTAGATATATCAAGAAGTTTAAACTCTATCTTTTTTTCATTTACACACGAATCGGAGATATAAAACGCAAACCAGTTGAATTATCAGATTAAAACTAAGAAAAGTTAAATGTAGAACAAATAGGTCACTAAAAAATGATTGGTGGAAATTCGGAATAGAATTAGGAGGAAAAATAGAAATTAGTTACATTAGAAATGTAGAGATGAAGAGAGGTAAAGCTCTCCTCAATCTACGGCGGTATATAATGAACGATTTACAATAGTTAATTTTTCATTTAAAATAATTTAGCTGCGATTCCAGTAAGAAGTAATGAAAATTTGGTGAAATTCTGAAAATTTCAAGAAACTAAGGGTTAAATTCACAGATATTAAGTAAACATCCATAGAGTAAAAACCATAACAATCATTCCACCGATAACCCCTATAGTGACTAGATGGGAATCATCTGCTGATTTGGCAGCTGGTAATAATTCATCAAATGAAATAAAAACCATTATACCAGCGACAAAGGCTAATGAAGCTCCAATAATGCTAGATGATAAAAATGGGTACAAAATTATAGCTGCTAGTAAAGCACCTACAGGTTCTGCAATTCCAGAAAGAAGTCCAAGACGAAATGCATACCATTTATCACCTGTAGCTGTTACAATAGGGATGCTAACAGAAAGTCCTTCTGGTATGTTGTGTAAACCAACAGCAATAGCCAATACAACACCTAACTCCACAGATTTTAAACTACTTGTGAATGTAACTAATCCTTCAGGAAAATTATGCACAGCTATACCTAAGGCTGTCAACAATCCCAATTTTCGCAGATTGGCCTTGGAAATTTGTTTATCAGCACTATCATATGATAATTCATGAGAATGCTGGTGTCCACTATCTTCTTCCTTGTAAATGTGGGGAATCAGAACATCAATGGCAAAAATGAAGAAAATTCCAACAAAGAACCAAAAATTACCCCAGAAAAATGATTCTCCTTCTGACAACCCAGTACTAGCAAACTCATCAAGAGCACTTGGAAGGAGTTCAACGAACGAAACTGCTAGCATTACACCACCAGAAAACCCTAATCCTATTGCAAGAACACGGATAGACGGTTTTTTTGTTATAAAAGCAGTTGCAGCACCAATTGTCGTAGCAAATCCAGCAAAACTAGTTAATATCAGAGCGATAATAACATCAGCGAAAGTTACTATTGGTTCTTGAAAAAGCATTAGTTCACTCTCATTATTATACGGCTTCTTTTCTTTATTTAACCATTCTTCTTCGTTTTCTGTAACTTAATGATGTTTTTTATTCAAATTAAAATTATCCACTAGGATTATTGAGAATAAATACTTAGATCCTGTTAAACATTCTAGAAAGCTTCAGCAATTGCTAAATTCTTTTTTCCTCTCGGTATCCCAGAGAGCACTCAATTGAGAAGCTTTATCGGAATCTATTGGAGAATTAAGATCACTAGCTTTGAGTGATGTACCTACTATCGCACCAGATATATATGGAAAAACTTTGGTAATATTCTCTTTTGATAGACCGCTTCCGAGGATTGGCCGAATTTTGCTTGCATTAACAAAATTTTCTAGCTTTATACTATCAATGAGTTTTCCAGTTTCCCTTCCAGATATGATTATAGCATCAGCTTCCCCACGACGTGTAGCATTAGTTGCTGCTTCAGTAATCGAAAAATCACCAAGCGGTGTCGCATGTTTGACATGTATATCAACTAGTATCTTAATTTTCGACCCTAATTCTCTGTATCTTTTCCTAACTTGTGCTGCAACGCCTTCGATTATTCCTTGATCGGTCACATAGGCACCTTCATAAATGTTACAACGTATAAAACTTGCCTGATTAACTGTCGCCATTACAAGAGCTTGAACACATGCATTTCTTAAAATATTGATACCACAAGGAATACTGATTCTTGATAAAATCTTACTTACCACCAAGTTCATTATCAGAAATCGAGTATCATCCAATCTATATTTCGAGTAAGGAGTATCATGAAAGTTTTCTATCAAAATAGCGTCGAATCCAGCTTTTTCTAAAATAATTGCATCTTGAAAAGAGATATTAAATGCTTCATCAATTGAAACTGGAATTTTTTTAGGATTATAGAGAGAAGGAAGATGAACCATTCCTATCAAGGGTTTTTTACCTAGATCAAGTTCATGTTTTGGAAACAACAGATTAGCACATCCTCTCTAATCGGATTATTACTAAAAATCTTTGAAAAATATATCTCTAATGTGTGTTTGGCAGTTTTTATAATAATTCAATTTCTATATTTCTTCTTGTTGTTACGGAACTTAAATTTTCTTAGGACTTTTCATCAAATAGAAATGTAAAAAAAAACTTCGACGAAATATAAACATGCAATGATGACGGTTTTACCGGCTCGATCCTTACGTTTCTTCGTTTGGAAGTGATGATAACTGGCAACTGATTCTCCTAGATGAGACCGAATGAGTCAATGCATATGTGGCCATCATGGCAAATTCTCTTATCCTCTTTTACCGCAATCTCTCTGTTCTAAATGTTTTACTCTAAAATTTGAAAAGGAGGTCCTCAAACACATACCAAGAAGTATACGAGGCTACCCCATTGCGATTTCCTTATCGGGAGGGAAGGATAGCTCAACATTACTTCACATTCTAAATAAATATCAACGAAAACTAAGAATTCCGCAATTATATGCATTTGTACTTGAGGAGGGAATTCCAGAAATTCAAGATGAACGTCAGAAGGTAATTAATGAATTTAAGAAAAGTTACTCAAAAATTATATTTATAGAAAAGTCATATTTTGATCTATTTGGTCAAACATTGCCAAATTTAGTACAATTGTCTGACAATAAGGGCTTACGATTCACTCCATGTGCAATATGTGGAATTTTACGTCGACATGCAATCTTGAGGCTTTCATTGAAAAATCCTGTGAACTTCGTGATTATGGGTACCACTCTTAATGATGAAGCTGAAACGCTCTTATTGAACATTTTACGAGGCCAACCAGAGAAAAATTTACGTCATCAGGTCAATTATCAAGCTTCTGATGGAAAGTACATACCTCAGCGAATAAAACCATTATCAAGAGTCATTGAGCAAAAGATTAGAACATATTGTTCCATCCATGACCTAGGAGTTGTATCAATTCAATGTCCTTTTTCAAATCGTTCTCTACGTTACCAAATTAACTTTTTTCTATCCAAAGTTGAGAAAAAGACCCCTTATGTCTTCTACAATATTTTATCTTCAGTGAATAAGTCTAAGATTATAAATACCAGAATAAAAAAGGTTCAAAGATGTATAAAGTGTAATTCATATTCAATAGAACCTGAATGCCCTGCTTGTAGGCTTGTTGCACAGATAATATCCTCATAAAAGAGTTATTTGTCGTAAGTTGCATTTAATCGATAAAATATTTTATTTTTCATATGTAACTTGGTTTAATAATATCTCATTCAGATAATGCTAAATTTTTCCGATTGTCGTTGAGCTAATAGCTTCATGAAAAAGATAAAGGCATTAATTCTTTAATTTATCAGAATAGACTATATAAATCAGTATTAAGCTATTAAAAAAAGTGGAATCATTAAACGATTTCATTAATTTCTACCTTCTCTCTCTGGAGAAATGTCACGAATGTCAGAAAATGATTACTTCGAAGTTCGAAGACTTCTCTCAGAACGAAAGATCGAAGAAGCTGAAGAATTCCTAGTAAAGCAAGTTAAGAAAAACGAGGAGTCAATTACTAAAGAATATTGGCTATTATTAATATCGAGTGAAGTCGAGAGGCATAAAAAAGAATACGCAAAAGCAGAAAATCTTCTTGAAAAAGCAATTGAATTATCAAAGAGGATTGAATTATCTTCTATTCAGCGGGGAAGAGCATATGGAAAACTAGGGACGATTTTTTATTTCAAGAAGAAGTATTCTGAAGCTTTTCCATTATTTCACAAAGCGTTGGAATTTACTACTGATGATTTGATAAGACGAAATTACTTTTACTCTAGGATCCTCTTTTGTTTTTATTATTTACAGCAAAGAGAAGATTTTCAGAAAGTACTCAAGCATGGAGTAACTGAAAATTTTCAAAAACTTACTCAAAATAATTGGAATACAGTTATAGATTTTATCTGGACAATTACTCATCTTGCGAAGAAGTCTCCATGGGAAGAAATCGTGATACAAGCATTATTAAGCATTAAAAGCGAAATTTCTAAAAATTTACACTTAATTTTGTATGAATTTGCTTGGGCTAGAATAGCTAGAAACCAGAATAACCATTCTCAATTCATAAACCATATGAAAAAGAGTATCAACCTATGTGAGCCTTCAAATGAAAAAATCCTCTATTCACTGAAATTTAACCTAGCTACAATGTTAGTAACTCCGTTTGGTGACTATACACGTGCAAAGGATCTTCTTTTAGATTGTTTAAAACTAGTCCCTGACTTACCAAAAGCTAGAATATTCATTTTAAACAGATTAGGATCCACCTTACGATTCATTGGAGAATATAATGACGCTATTCGGTATTTAAATGAAGCAATTATGATCAACAAGACTGTTGTTAATGATGTGTGGCAGGAAGCTTATACTCATAATACTCTAGGAATGATCTATACTCTAATAGGTGACAATATTAAGGCAATGGAGCATTATGAATATAGCAAAGATCTTAACCAAAAAGAAAATGACGATAATGGGTTGGGGTATACATATGGTGCAATGGCTTGGCTTGAATCCAATCAGGGAAATCTAGACAAGGCTAAAAATTGGTACCAAAAGAGTATAGCTACATTTGAAAATATCACTCAACCACCTGCTATTGTACTGCTAGCCTATGCCGAACTACTCTCTCGATTGGAGAAAGATTATTTTGATGAAATCAATAAACTCATAATAAGAGCAAAAGAACAGATTTGGAGGAACCAAAAACGTTTAGATATGGGTAGATATTATAATACTTTAGGTAAAATCGCCATGAATCAAAAACGCCTTGATGACGCCCAAAACGATTTTTCTCAGGCTCTAGAATACAGTGAATCCTTCGAAGTGGAAGCTCAAACTTTATTAGGAATGACAAAAGTTAATCTGGAATTCTTCTTAAATACTGATAATTCTGAATTTTTGGATAAGGCAGAGTTATTTTTGACTGATCTAAGATTAGCAGCAAAATCATCAGTTCTTATTTTATGTGAAGTTGACTTAATTCTTGGAATTATAGAGATGTATAAGAATAAATATGGTAGAGCAGCAGAACGGTTCAAATACGTGATAAAACACGCCAAGGAACACAATTATTCAACACTTGAAAATCGAGCACAAAAACAATTAGAAATACTTCAAGTAATGCAGTCTCATAAAGAACTACAAAATGTAATAATTTCTTCGGGAAATGGTGAAATTCCACATCCACGGCCTATAAAAGAAGTTATTGACTATCTGAATGATTTATTGAAACTCATGAGCTCTCATCCAACAAATAAAAGGTCAAAGAATGAGAGATTATAGTCATTCAGATCAGAAAAAAAGATTGAAATCATACTAGTTTATATGAATTCAATCTATTTGAATGAAAATGCGAATCTAGCTTATTTTATATGAACTCAATATTATGGATTTGGATCATTATGAATCTTCGAAAATTAAGAGAAGAATTTCCTGTAACGAATCAAGCTATTTATTTGAACCATGCAGCTACTGGCCCCAGTCCTACTCCTGTTATCGAAGAATGTAAGAAGTTATTAATCCAACACAAAATGTATGGTGAATTATACTCTCTTTCTCTGAGTGAGATGTTAGATCAACTTGATCAGGATCGTAAAATAATTGGCAAATTCATAAATGCACGATACCCCGAAGAGGAAATTGCTTTTACGTACAACACCTCTTACGGTCTTGCCGCTATCGCAGAGGGTATTAATTGGAAGAAGGGAGATAGAATTATCCTAAATGACTTAGAATATACTTCTAATTCATATACGTACCAAGTATTAGCAAAAAAATGGCATTTAGACCTTGAGATTATTCATAATGTCCAGGGAAGACTTTTAATGGAAAATTTCACCGAAAATATCAAAAAACCAACTCGTTTAGTTGCGATATCCCATGTCCAATTTAGTAATGGATTTCGTATAGATCTGGAAGAATTATCAAAAATATGCCAGGAAAACGATGTTCAACTAATAGTTGACGCGATCCAGTCCCTTGGAGCAATACCACTTAATGTTCAAACCCAAGCTATTGATTATTTAGCTACAGGGGGATACAAATGGCTTTTAGGGCCTTTAGGGACGGGATTCATTTACATTAAAAGAGAATTAGCTGAAGATCTCAATCCTAGCTTTATTGGATCTATTTCAGATGTTGATCCTCTAAATCTATCTCATCATAATTACTATCCAGCCCCTGGAGCCAAAAGATTTCAAGCATCCTTAGATTATACAGCTCAACTTATTTCTAAAGCTGTAGAATTCTTAGATAATATAGGAATTGATAACATCTTTAAACAAATTACGAAATTAACTGATTCAATTATTGAATTTGTGCAGAATGAAAGTTCTTTTCATTTGAACACTCCAATCGAAGACAACAAGTGTCGAAGTGGAATAGTTAACTTTTCATGTCATTCAGATAGTGAAATTGTAACAAAATTGAGGAATCTACCAATACCGATTGTGATTGCTTACCGGGAAGGAGGTTTACGGTTATCACCACATTGCTATAATTCTGAAGAAGAAATTGAAATAACTTTAAACACAATCAAATCATTAAGTAAGAAATAAGGTTTCGCTAATGTTTTTACTTAAGATTCCCACACGCTTTCACCATTCCAATCTTTTATCCGTTTCACTGGGCTTCCTGCGTAAATTGAGTTTGCTCTTAAAACACGATTGGATGGTATAACAGAATTACTTGCTACAATCACATTATCTTCTATAGTTACACCAGGCAATATAATTGTTCCAGCTCCAATAGTACAATTCTTGCCGATTTTTATCCGTTTGCGGAATAATTCCCCTTGTGAAATAGCATGGGCTCCTATAATGCAGTTTGTACCCACTGACGTGTCGTCTCCAATTTCCATTAAATCAACGTCCCACAATCTAGTAAAAATCGCGACTCTTTTACCAAACTTCGCTCCAAATAACTTGTAGAACAACGCTGGAAAAATTTGATTTATAAACAATTTATTGACTAAATAATATGCTGTATCAGCACTTGTCATGGTTATCCCCCACAGTACTCTATCCCTTCCAGTTAGAATCCCTTCCTCATTTTTCATCAGCATTCTTGCCAATTTATGTAAACAAGTTAGAAAGAATAGAAATGTGAATAATGTCAAAGAA
This sequence comes from Candidatus Hodarchaeota archaeon, assembly GCA_048887065.1. Taxonomy (GTDB): domain Archaea; phylum Asgardarchaeota; class Heimdallarchaeia; order Hodarchaeales; family Hodarchaeaceae; genus Hodarchaeum. Next base: position 32,195 of record JBHLKC010000001.1, on the reverse strand, counting down.
ATTGAGAAAAATAATGATATGAACAAATTTTTCATCGCAAAGCCATTATAAAAAAATTCGAAATAGTATACACCAACAAACAACACTGCTGCTAGCAATATAAGCTGAAAAACTATCCATAAAACCAAAATTTTCACACCTTTCTCTTTTTGAATTTATATGAAAAACAGGGATCATTAGATCCTTCCCAATAGATAATATCAATCATTTAATCCTCAAGGTTGGTAGATGGAGCAAGATGTCCGAATACTTCCTCTGCTAGTTCAACAGCATCATCAAATACAGTTCGTGCTCCATTCCAAGTTTTGAGCTCATTAGAAAATTTAATACAAAAAAGTTCTAAAAATTCACGCAGAGATTTCCGAAGTTCTGGATCCTGTTTATTACTAAAAACCGCAGCTGCGATACCACCAACTCTATCAGTTAAGATAAAATGACTTCCATGTCTTACGAGATTTAATTCTCCTTTTTCTTTTAGTGTTTCACTCATAAATGAGCTAACTGCAGTCAAAGCTCCTGATAATAAAGTTAATTCAACAGATACATCCAATTTCTTATGGAATGAATAATCGAATATTGGTAATCCACCTTCTTCGATAACTAACAACAATGAAAAATCTAGGGGCTTATAACTATCAGATACCCAAAAGAGAGGAAAAGCAGAAATGATCGCCAATATGATTAAAATGTAAGTAATGATTTCGACATTATTAAGTACCCAATGACCTAACCCTGATCCTACTCCTAGGCCTAATGCAAGCGAAATGAAGCCTAAAGCATAATAACGGCCTAAACCATCACGAGGAGATAAGTCAGCCCATAAGGAAGAGTCAAGAGTGGAGTGGAGTAAAGCGAAAGATACACCAATTACAAAAGCAGCGATAAAAAAACTCTCAGGGCTTTTCTCAAGACCAAATATTAATGCTGCAAAAACTATTCCATAGATTGCAGTTATTATCGAATTTTTCCTACCATTACGATCAGCATAATAGCCAGCTGGAATTATACCTATTAAATCACCAACTAAAACAATAAACCACCATAATTTATCAAGAGGGGGATCAAACATCCCTAAATTCGGAATATTTATCGTAAATGAGAAATCCTTCAAAATCTCAAAAGTTTCTCCGATTTTGGGAAATGCTGCAATTACAATACCAAGCATCAAGTAAATAAAAAAGTGAGTAATTAAGTATGCACGAACAGATCTACGTTCAACAATTTTCTTGAATTTTGTAGGCCATGCATCTGGAACCCATGGAACTCCCATGTTTCGTGTTACAAAAAGGAATATTATAGCAATGAAAACGCCAAAAACCCCGATTCCAGGTAGAATACTCATCCAACTATAGCTTAATGGATTCACCCTTTGTGGATCAGATTGCTGAGCTTGATGAGAAATCACACCTCCCAAAAGGATGCTAATCATGGAGAAAAAGATAAATATGAATATTATATAGGAGTATGTTCTCCCTCGCTTCCACATATCTGTTAATCCTGCAAATAAAGTCCCACTACTTGTTAACAATAGACCGAAGAATAAGGCTAAACCTGCCAATGTAATTACCACAAAGATAGTTTTAATCAATACAACAAATAATATAACCATGATAGAACTCCCCAGTACTCCTAAAAAGGTTAAAGTTCTTAGATAAACAGGTTTTTGATCGAGAAGAACACCAGTAAAGTACAATACTAAGATCACGATAATAAGAATAATACCCAAGATGAGAACTCCCCATCCTGCAAAAGGGTTTTTGGGTGACGATTCAACAAATTCTATTATATCAAATGAGTAAATTAGAAGAAGAAGAGAAGCTAACAACCAAGAGAAAATATTTGGCAATAAGATGATTAAATAGTCCTTTTGTCTCACTTTTAGACATTCCTTTTGTTTTCTTAATCAGAGTTTGATTAGATTAAAAAAACTTCTCCATTCCATTTTTAGATTGGTTCAATGAAAAAGCAGTATCGAAATCCCAAGTTAAGGTATAAACCTTAGGTTCAAAACAAGAGTGATTTTTAATGATTAAGAGGGGGTTGAAAATGTTTTTGAAGGAATCAGAGGACCAAATACATCCTCAGCTATATCAATCGCTTTTAAGAAAGCATCACTTCGGCCAACCCAAGTCTGAAGTTCGTCTTCAAATGTGTGAGCGAATTTTGTTAGGAACAAGCGTACACCTCGATAAATCTCAGGATCATTTTTATTGGCAAAAACTGTCGCTAATAGTTCTCCTTTCTCCGTAGAAACTTTGGATTGCACAATGAACACGTTACCGTGTCTAACTAAATCTAAAGCAGCTTCTTGTTCATGAATAGTCTCGGTAAAAATTGTATTGATTGCCGATAAAGCTCCAGTCACAAGTGTTAAGTCTTTGTCTGATATTTCTTCACCTCGCTGGAAATCATGACTAAAAATTAACATTCCACTTCTGGATAATAACAAAAGAAAAATATCAATGGGCATAAAGGAATCTACAACAAAGAAGAGAAAAAACATGCCCAGGATCGCAAGTCCAATAAGAACATAGCTAATTGTAGCCATATCACTTCCGATAAATGAAGAAAAAAGAAGGCCTATAGCTAAACCAACTCCAATCCCTTGAAGAAGAGAAATAAATCCTAAAGCATAATAACGTCCTAAAGAATCAAGGGGACTCAAATCAGCCCATACTGCGCTATCGATTGAAGGGTGCATAGTAGCAAAACTTCCGCCCAAAATGAATGCAGATAAATAATATGAAAGAATGTCAGTACCTAATCCAACAATAATAGCAGCGAAAACTATCCCATAACAACCTAATACCATAATTGTCTTTCTACCTATTTTATCACTAAGTAGAGCCATTGGCCAAATGAAGAACAGATCACCAATGAATACCAAAAGCCAGAAAAATGTATTCTGATCTATGCTAAATTTCTCTATTATAAATAAATCTAAGAAAATTGTCAAATCCTCTGCTAGTCCCAATCGAGAAATAGTGGAAAAAGCGATACCAATCATTAAATATATGAAAAAATGGGCAGCTAAATAGGCTTTAACAGATCTTCTGTCAAATATTCTAATAATAGAGGTCGGGTAGGGATCATTCCTCCATGGTTCAATTGAACGAGAAATATAATGAATAACAATTGCCGATAAAATTGATATGAGCCCAATAAGGAATAAATGAATCCGAAAATCAATATTAAGAGAGTTTAACAGAATAATAGAAAAGATAGAAAAGAGAGCGCTAAGAATGATTGCTAAAGCATAAAGACGACCCCTATTATCAATTTCAGAATAGTAACCAAAGACAACACCAGATGTTGTAGCTAGAATACCCAAAGAAATTCCAAGACCAGGGAGTCCAAGAAACAAAAATATTTGATATTCGGTACCAATTACTATCAATAGTAAGCAAACCCCGCTCATGAAAAGCGATATTTTTGTTAGGGGCTTCAATAATTTCGTATTCTTGTCAATAGCATGGCCAGTGGTATATAATGCTAATGTAGCTAAACATGCTGTTATGAATAATAAGAAAATTCCTGGATTCAAAACTAAATCATACACATTACTTGGAAACACAAAAAGAATAAGTTCAAATCCATAAACAAGTAAAAAGAGAGCTGTTATTAACCATACAATGCTCGTAGGCAAAATAATGAAAACTCTTAGAGTTAGTTTCATGAGATTAAGCCTCGTCTTAGATGATTTTATTAGAATAATATTCTAATAAAAAAATTCTTCTGATCTATGAGCAGCACTCATCAGCAGTAGGTATTTTTTAGGAAAGAAATTTAGGTTTTTAATCAATTAGAGTAGCTAGCAAGTGAATATACAAGGCATTCCTACTGGAACAGTAATAGTGCCATGTCGTTACACGAAGGTATCTAGACATAGCTAGTATTTTAGCCTTATAATATACCCCGTCTTAAGTAATAAAACTCAATTCATAAGTCTGGTAGCAATGTATTGGTGAAAAGTGGATGAGAAAAAAACAAGTCTTAATCGTTAAGCTTGGTGGAAGTTTAATTACGTACAAAAGAAACAAGGAGGGGATTGAGGATTATTTAAAAGAGATTGATCGTTTTATGGAGGGGAATGGATCTCTCAAAGACTTAAACGAAAAAATTTCGAAGTTAATGAACTTTCAAAAACTAAATGATGTTTTCTCGACATTATCTTCTTTTTTGAGCAAAAATCCCCAAAGAAAAATAATCCTGGTCCATGGAGCAGGTTCCATTGGCCACTCTTTGGTTTTACATCTTCTAGAAAAATATTCAAATATCCAACAAGGTTATTCGATTGTTAAACTTGCTGTAAATATTCAAAACGAATTTGTAGTTGCATCTGCTATAAGGCATGGGATAAATGCTATTTCAATTTCTTCTCATCAAATAATGAGCGGAGCCCCTACAGATCAAATTTCATCAAAGGAAGCCATTACTCAAGATCTTTCCGTGCTTGAACAGATAATTAACAATACAAATGCTGTGCCCATTTTCTACGGAGATGTTGGTCATACTCCTACTGGGTGGAAGGTATTCTCAGGAGACATTGTACCTTCGGCCTTAATGAGGCGTTTCACTCATACTCAAATATCTGATGCGATTTTCTTAACAGATGTTAAAGGTAAAAAAACAGGAATTTATACCAAGGATCCTAAATATGATGACGCTCAATTTATTTCAAAAATTGAAGTAAATAATCATGATTTTATTTGTTACGACTCTAAGAATAATCTGCTAGCATTTAGTAATGAAAAATCTATCGAAGAATACGATGTAACGGAATCTATGGGAGGAAAGCTTAGAAATTTAGTAGAATTAGCGAATAGCTTTATAAATTGCTGGGTTGTGGGTATTGAAGAATTTGAAGAGGCACTGAATGGGAAAAATGTTGGCACAAGAATTTTACCCCAAACTCCCCCAAAAGCGAATATTTTATTTTTAGGAACAGGTGATGCGTTTGCATCAAGTGCTTATAAGAGTGCGGGAGTTTTTATTGAGCTAGATCAGTATGGAATTCTGTTAGATTGTGGACCACATACTTTACCTGCATTGAAAAAAGCAGGAAGAAAAACAGATGATATAGATCTTATATTGATATCACATTTTCATGGGGATCATTTTGCAGGTTTACCCTTTATACTTCTTGAAGCGAGCATACAGCAAAATAGAAAAAAACCCTTAAGTATAATAGGTCCTCATAATATTGAGGATAAGGTCAAATCTCTATATCACGCTTTGTACGAAAATATTGCAAATGAGAAAAAACCTTTTGCATGTCATTATAAAGTAATTTCCCCCCAACAACCTTTAGAATTAAATGGGATTACCATTAAAGCGATTGACATGCAACATAATCCTGAATCACAAGGTTATAGATTAGAAACAAATAAAATCACGATTGCATACAGTGGAGATACTGGATGGACAGATAATTTAATTCTCTTGGTTAAAAACACAGATTTGTCCATAATTGAGTGTAATTTTTTTGATACTAAACTTGATATTCATTTAAATTTTCATCAAGCAATGAAATTAGCGCCTTTAACTAAGCGACTTGCCCTAATTCATTTAGGAAATGAAGTAATCTCAAAAAAATATTCTCTAGCAAAAAGTACAAACGTATATATTCCCTATGAAGGAGAAGAAATGCCTATTTAGCAATGAGATTTGTTCAATCGATCAATTCCCACACTATCTGTTTCTTTTCCCCATTTTTAGAAGAAACTACCTTATAAGTTATTTTACCATCCATCCTCATCTGGGTTAGAACCATTGGAATCCGATCAGCGCAATCTTGGTTAAATATGCTTACCCGATCAATAATTTCAACTGTGCTAGCGCTTTTCAATTCTTTCAAAACAATCTCTATCCATTTTTCTGTTCCGGAGGATTCTGAATCGATCAAACTTAAATCCACCAACAAGCTTTTTTTTAATCTTAATATGCTAAGTGAAAAAATATACTTTTTATTTGCTAACACTTGTATTTAGGTTTAGGTCTCAATAATTTTCTTGAATATATGTAATTTCAAATATATATAAGGTTCATTAAACACAAATACTCTAACCTGAGTTAATTAATTATTGTGTTAAAAGAAATTAGCTTACGTTTTCTTTATCATTTCTCATACATTTCTTCTTTTGCATTAAGATTTTTATCTACTCTTATTTAGACTGAAAAATATTTATTAAAAATTCAGAAAGAACTCTACCGAGGAGGAATCGGAAACAATACATTATACTTAGGAGAATTACTATTTACTATGGAAATAAAATCAACACGATCACTTTTTAGGTGATCATTTAAATTCAAAGAAAGGAACTCTACTTATCCTAAGAGTATAATATTTATAACAGTTAATTGAAAATTAATGATTGTTCAAAATCACCTAGATGAGTTCAATCCGTGGAGATATGGGTTTGGTTAAATCACAAACAGAATATAAGCATGTATTAAAAGTTCTTCTTCTTGGAGATGGCATGGTTGGAAAAACGTCTTTAATATTAAGATTCATTGAAAATAAATTTAAGGAGGAATATAGTATGAGTTTGGGAGTGGATTTTTTGACGAAGAAGGTTAAATTCATTGATAATAACGACATCCTCCGAAATGTTTCACTTCAGGTTTGGGATATTGCTGGTCAAGCGAGACATGTCTCGTATTCCCATTTATACTTAAAGGGAGCATCAGGAGCTTTCTATGTTTTTGATTTAACACGCAAAGAGACACTTAATGCAATCCAGGAACGATGGCAAAGTCAAGTATTGCGAGTATCTCCAAAGTCTCTATCATTCCTCATTGGTAATAAATCCGATTTGAAAAGGGAAGTTACGAAAAAAAGAGCCAAAGAAGTCCAACAACATATGCATGCTATCGATTATATCGAAACTTCTGCAAAGACTGGAGAAAATGTTAACGAAGCCTTTCGGACATTAACTATCAACATCCTGAATGTTAAGGCGAAGGAATTCTTATGAGGGAAGAATGTTGACATTAGAATTATTTAAACAAATAAAGGCTTTTTTTATTTTCCGAAAAGAATCAGGTGAGACCTTATTCACGCGATCTTATGAGACCAATGAAGGAAAAACACCTGATGCCCATCTTGTGGTTGCTTTCTTAACTGCAATGTTTTCGTTTGCGAAATCATCTTTAAGCGACCTTCGAGTGGTGGATATGACCGATAACCGCTTTTCATTCATTGAAAGAGATGAACTGGTATTTGCAATCTTAGCATCTCCCCTTGTCAGTACTATGGATATGCAATTCAAACTAACAACAATTGCGAGTTTATTTTTATCCAAATATAGCGATGATATCAAGAAGATTGATATTGTAGACACAGATATGTTTTCCAATTTCACTGAAGAGGTAGATGAAATCTTCAGTGGTGAGACAAGAGAAATGCTTACTTCTTCAAAAAATGCTGCTAAATTTTACTTAAGAAAACTCGTAAAAAGTGAAGAAGGAGTTGTAAGGGGAGCTATGATAATTTCTTTTACAGGAGACATCCTTATTGAGTACAATATGGATCATCTGCAAATGGCTGGGGCTATTCGAATCTTAAATGTCAGCACTTATATGCGTAATTTAAGATATTTGGTGGTCTCATCCGAAGCTACTAATTTAGTGGCCTATAAAATTAGTGAAGGATTATTACTTTGTGTGGATGGTAACCCAACAGCACGACTTGAATCTCTCGTTGTGAGAATTTCCGAAACTGTTAAACAAATCAGAGAAGTAATCCCGCAATAAAGAAAAAGAACATGAATAAATGAACGTTATTCACCTGGGAAGTTTGGATTTGATAGTTCCAGTTAATCTCCGCTTACCTCTTTATTTTTTCTTTACTGCAATTCTCTTTATGGCAGTTTTCATTCCAGAATTTTTCTTTGTTTATTTATTAATGCTTACCGTCCATGATTTTGCACTCTGGTTACTAATTGCATTATCATTACCAATTCTCTACTTAATCTCCACGATTATTTATGGTATTTTACATTCGCAAGTAGTATGCCGAATTTTTCTTCCTAAACTCACGCCTGGGAGATTTCATCACAATTCTAAAGAAGCAATGCTATATAGTGTTGCTATAGTGTCCCCAAGCATCTTTAAGAGCATGCTAAAGGCTTTTAGTTTTATTCCACATTTGTATTCGCTGTTGTTGGGAAAATTTTTACGCTTATATGGATTGAAAGTTGGTAAGAACGTTTATCTGTCAGCAGGAACAATGATTGATTCGTATTTGGTAACTATTGGAGATAATTCATTTATTGGACTCAGGGCTATCATTGCATCACATGTTACCGAATCCCGATATCTAACAATCTCTCCAGTTAAAATCGGTAAAAATGTGACAATCGGGGGAAATACGATAATTGCGCCTGGAGCCGAGATTGGAGACAATGTTATCATTGGAGTCAATTCTGTTGTCAAAAAGAATCAAAAAATCCCCTCTAATACTGTTTATGCGGGTTCTCCAGCTCGTTATATACGAGACAATTAAGTATATAGAACTAATGATGTATTAAACAATATTTCTCCATTAAAAATCGGTAAAATAATCTAAAACCAAAATATATCCTAGCTTCGGTGGGTCGAAAATATTACGCATTATACTTGCTAAAGAGAAAAATATCCCTCAAATAAAAACAATAATCCAAAATTCTTACCAAGAAATAACAAAAAAATTATCTAGACCTCCTGGGGCGATTATAGATACTGAAAAGAAGTTAATAGCTTCATCTCAGCAAAACCAATTATTTATTGTTTGTAAAGAGAATGAAACCATTATTGGAACATTCTCATTATCACCCACAGAACGAAACACTATAAAAATTTCCCACTTTGCCATAAAACCTGAATTTCAAAACCAAGGAATAGGAACATGGGTTATTAGAGAAATTGAAAAAAATCAGAAATTCCAAGTTCAGAAGTATGAAGCAATAGATTTAGAAGTCTACGCAAAAGTTCCTAAACTCGGTAAATTTTATGAAAAATTAGGATTTTCTCTTATTGGAGAAAAGGAAATTAATAATGAAACAATATTTGTTTTTTCAAAATCTTTGAATATATCCCGATGATTGCGTGCTTTGTATGAAATCCATATCATAAATTACTTTAAGGTTTGTAAAATCGCAAAAAGATAAGGACATTTTAAGAGTAATGACTTCTCTGTTCAGAACTTAAGAATTACTATGATTCTTAAGTTCATGATCAGCCTATTTCGAAAAAACTAATGAGAAGGTATAGCAATGAATTCCGAAATTAATGAACCCCCCTTTAACAAATTTCCTTTTAATACGTTCTACCAAGTCATAGATAAAATGGAATATTTGGGTGAGGAAGCTTCTCCTTATGAGGTATCACCAGGAACTGACCTTTGTATTAGCGATACCTACTATTCACTAGGGTTTTTAAATTACTTACATTCGTTTGGAAAGGTCGAAAAAAGAGATAATATATGGATTCTAAACCCTAAAGGCAAACCCTTAGAGGAAAAACCATATAGATTCAGCTTAATCTCTGAAGCGGTTGACATACTTCAAGCATTATCGAATGATCAGAATAATGTGTCTAAAATCCATTCCTCTCTTTCAGATCTTTCTGAAGAGAAAATCCTTAACTACTTACGTATTCTTTCTATATTGTGCCAAAAAGGTAAGATTGAACAACGGTCTAAAGGATGGGATGCTACTTTTATTCTTACACGCTGGTGAATTTTTATAGCAAAAAAATCATACAGGAATAAATTACCTGAAGATTCATAGGTTTTAATGAACTCAATATATTAAAAGGATAAAAATGGTGTTATTTTATGGAAAAAAAAGACCTCAATAGCATTAAATCCATCCAAAGAGAATTATCTGAACTAATTGGTGTAAGTGGAAACGAAGAACTTGTAGTTAGATTTATTCAAAGTCAAATTGATGGATTAGTTGAAAAGATGTGGGTAAATCCTCTAGGGTCTCTATTAGCCGTCATAAAGGGAAGCGAAGGCAAAGAGAATATAATGTTAGATGCCCATATGGATGAAATCGGCTTTATGATTAGCCATATCGATCCTAAAGGATTTCTCCGTTTCGTCCCAATTGGGGGATGGGACTCTCGGATTCTTTTAGGACAGTGTGTGAAAATCCTTAATAAGAATGGAGAAGAATATCACGGGATCATTGGCTCGAAACCACGCCAATTAACAAGCGAAAGCGAAAGGAAAACTGCTGTGAAAATTAGTGATATGTACATTGACATAGGTTTATCATCCCGTGACAAAGTAGAAGAATGTAAAATCAATATTGGTTCCTTTGGAACATTATACGATCCATTTGTAGAATTACCTGACAATTTGATCCGAGGTAAAGCATTTGATGATCGAACTGGAATAAATGTACTAATTCAAATAATCAAAGAATTTGCAGAGAAACCTCCTTCAGATACTCTCCTTTTTAGCTTCTCAGTTCAGGAGGAAGTTGGATGCCGTGGAGCTGCAACAGCAGCATTTAGTTTAGATCCATCTATGGCAATAGCTATAGATAATACAACTGCTGGAGACGTACCTGGTGTTAAAGACTCGGAATGCCCTGCATACATTGGAAAAGGGCCTGCAATTACAGTTGCAGATCGGAGCTTGCTTGCTCACCCCGCTGTGAATGATCGCTTGATTATAAATGCTAAATATGAAAATATTCCATTCCACATTAAAAAACCGATATTTGGAGGTACGAATGCAGGTAGAATCCACCTAGCGCGAGAAGGTATCCCTTCATCAGTAGTATCGGTTCCCTGTCGATACATTCATTCACCGACTTCTCTTCTCTCAATAGAAGATATTTACCAGACAATTAGGTTAGTTTCAGCCTTTATTCGTAATCCTGCAAAAGTCAGCAGATCCTCTTGAATTATCAATCTTCATTATTACGTAATCATTTTATTTGCATTAATTCAAGTCTCTTAATCTAAGAATATGATCTTGTTTATCTATAAAGTGTTTAGGTTATTACAAATGAACTTTTTGGTTCATTAGTATTCACAAGAGGTCATCAAATAGCTCGTCACCGTAGCTATGTTCCATCATGCAGGCGAAAACCCATCGCCTCTATCCCATTGATATAAGTCTTTGGGAATACTTGCATTCTCAATTACTGACCTACAGGTGATTTGAATGCTCCAAACTCGGAACGTGTCCCAGAACAAATGTACTTGCTGACCTGACCATCTCCCTAAGGTTTTCAAAAAACCTTAAAGACGGATGCGAACAGTAGGAGTTTCACCCGTTGTTTTGAGACGCCATCTTAGTCAGTTATGATAATATTATTATATTGCTTTTTAAACCTTGATTAGCCCCTGTTCCAAGCTAAAGTCGGAGGAGGAAGCTGTAAAACAGGTGTCCTTATAATATTAGCAAGCTCTCAAGCTTTATTACAAGGAGATAGATTGGGTTTATAAGACTAGACATGAACTAATTGATAGCCTCAGCTAAATACATTTGAGACTGATGAAAAACATTTCACTCCATAAATGCTAATTATTTTTAGGAAAACATAAATAACCTTATATGTCGTTTTCCTCTCTTGAAGTAAGGATCATAAGATTGAGGAGTAATAATTTCATGTCCGAGGAATCTGTGTTAATTGACCTGAAAAATCTCAAATCACCTGATCCTGACATGAAATGGACTGCTATTAATAATCTAAGCAAATATTTAAAGTCAAATCCCGCAGATTTTCGTTTTCGGATGATTCTTAAATCATTTCTAAATATGGTAAAAGATTCTGATGATAAAATTCGAGAAACAATCCTATTGACTCTATTGGAAGTTATCCCAGACACTAAGAAGCTGGAACCAATAATTATTGGCGCGTTATTAGACTCTAGTCCTGGTATCCGTTCTCTATCTCTTGAATGGCTTAGCTCTCAGAATCACCATTCTCTCAAAGAACAAACAATTAAAGCTTTACAAGATCCTGCAGAGGTTGTTCGGAAAACTGCAATTGATAATGTCTTAACTCATCAAATACAGGGTGTTGAATCTATATTATTACAAATGTTAGGATCAGAAAAGGGGGGACTTAGACGTACTGTAATTTACGCCCTCGGTAAGCTGAAAACTCCTCAAGTTCTTGGGACACTAATTGATATTATGAAAGATCCAAGTTATGATGATTGGACCCGTAATCAAGCAATGGCTACGTTAGATCATATGGGAGGACGTGAACTTATCGTACCTTTCTTAGAAAACCTTACAGATCCAAACGATTATGTCAGGGAGACTGCAGCAGCTTTCTTGAATAAGCATGAATCTGACATGATATCAGTTGTCATGTCAAGTGGAAGAATTGGTTATATAGCATTATTACAACATGCATCTGATACTACTAAGCAAAATTTTGATTCAGTAATGAATACATTGAAAACTCAAATGGATTTTGCTATTAAAGACCTGCAAATGAGATTATCAAATAAGAACGAGCTAAACATAACGGAACTTGCAGAAGAGCTCCAGACTACTGAAATCGTTACAGATATCCTTATACACAAAATATTGGGATTAGAACTATATTCTCTAGAAGAAAATATATCCCTCACCAATACAGGGCTTAAAAATCTACTTTCAACCGAATTAGACAATTCAAAGTCTATTTATTTACCAGCTCTTCAAGAAAACGAACCTTTCAAAGATATTCTTCCAGAAACACTCATTAAAACAATATCTCAAATTCCTGAAATTTATCAGGTTAATTCGGATCTATTTCTTACGAATGAGGTGTTCTTTAAGTACTCTACTGAAATAAAAGAAAATGGATTTATTAAAATCAAAAACATTTGTGAGGATATTCATCAATCTCCTGATTTGGTAAAGAATTCGATAGTCCCTGTTCTGGTTCCTTCAGAAGATGGTTGGTATAACTCTAACAACGAATATTTAACTTCCAACTTTATCAATAATCGAATCAGACAACAGATAGAGCAATATCATATTATTTCACTTGAATTATTTCTAAAGGAAATTGGGAACCCAAAGATCGAATATGAAACATTAAAAGAAATAATTTCGAGACATTTTCAGGGGAGATGGCTCGAAGATATCCAAGTATTTTTGGAGATCACTGAATTCTATAAACTCGAACAAAATACGATCAGAATTGACGAAGAACGAGTAAGTCACCTTTTAAATCCAATTAATTTGGATTTTCCAACATTTCTCAGAAGCTTACAAAAGATATTGGAGATTAAAACCTTCCAAGCAAAAAGTGGACAGCTAATCTCTCTAGAAAGTTTACACCCTCTTTTACAACAAAAAGTTCGTGAAACGAGCTATCTCCGTGTCTCTGATCTCATGAACGAGCTAAAATTTGATAAGAGTGTTAAGGGAGTTATTCTTGGGTATTTAACACAAGAGTTTAAAGGACGGACTGATGTAAACGAGACATTCTTTTTCACTGAAGAGCTTATTTCGAAAATAGCAAATGAAATTAAACTCCTAGCTAGAATTAATTTCTCGGTGCTTGGGTTTAAATTAGAATTAGAAGCTGATATACTTTCTCTAGTAATCAAAGAAATTTTATCAATAAATGGGATAACAAATTCACTTGGAGAATTTGTGACGGAAACTGGAATAATTCAAGAATTAAAAGGGATGGTTGAACATCGACAAGAATTTGAATTAATAGAACTCCTAGACCTTCTTGAAATTATCCAAAACCGTGAAAATGAAAAATTGATTCGGGAGATAATTCATCGTAATAATCTTTGGATTTCACGAGATGAAAGATCAGTTTTAACACCCAAAAGAGCTTTTAACAAGGTAATTACATTTATTAAGGATCCAAATCAACAAATTAAGAACCAACTCTCTTGGGATGAGATCAGCAGTCAAACTAATGTCTCAAAAGAACATCTGAGACCTGTTATTGAAACTTTAATCCAAAACAATCTCTTGCCAGGTACAATTGATAAAAAGGGGTACCACCCTTAGTATCCATTTAAATCAGGAAATCAAAATGGCTGATCAATCACTAAAGATTATAGTAGACCATCGTGAGCCTGCAAGAATTAAAAAAAGACTAATCAAATTAGGCATGGAGGTTGAAGAGAAGCAATTAGATATAGGAGATTATGTTATATCAGATCAAGTTGTTTGCGAAAGAAAAACAGGAACAGACTTTATAGCCTCTTTAATGGATAATAGGTTGTTTGAGCAGATAGATCGTCTAATTGAAACTTATGAACAACCAATATTGTTATTAGAGAACTTTTTTTCAGCTTTTGAAAGAACAGAATGGAAAAAAAGAAAGAAACATGTATATGGAGCACTTACTTACATATTTTTGAGACGACAAGTGCCAATAATCCCAACCTCAAAAATGAGTGAAACTGCTATCGCATTGAACCGAATTACCTCCTGGGTTCAAGAAGAAAAAACAGATCCAATACTTGCCCGAAAATCCCCAAAGAAAAAAAGTATTAGAGAGAGTCAGCTTTATTTCCTCCAAGGTCTTCATAACACTGGACAAAAGAAAGGAAACATACTATTAAATGAATTCGAAAGCCCCTCAAAAGTAATTGATGCAATTCTCAACTCTAAAGTTGTTTATACAAAAACAGGAAATCCTAAAGGCGTGGAGGGGCCATTTGGGAAACTGGAGGGATTTGGACCAAAATATCTATTGAAGAATCAAAATTTGCTTACTTCCTCTAATAAAGATAGCTAAGGAATTGATCCTCTCATTTTCATTTATATTTATTCTGCTGAGAGTCTCTGTTCCTCAGAAAATCTGTTACTGGTTCCACTCCATAGACTAGAATCTGTTAAATCAATTAAAATACAACCAAATTGAGGGATTTTTCTATACAACTTTCGACAAAGGATTAACCAAGGGCAGTCCAGCTCACAGTAGGGATGGGGAGTTGAATTCATTCTTTCCTTTGCTTTTTGTAATTCTCTTAAAAGTAGAAACCGAGTAGTAACTCCGCTCAATCTAATTTTTGGAAATAGATTAATTGAGTCGGTACCCATTAGAAACACAACCCTTTATAGAAAGGGTCATCTTATAAATACTTCTATGTGATTTATATAGTATAAAAAGGAGGGAGACCCCCGAAAATGACGAAAATGACAGTTTAGTTTATTCGTAACTATAACTAAGATCTGGAAACGTTCCGTCTCTAACTTCTTTGTTATATTCTTTGATTGCCTCTAGTATTTGTTCTTTCAAATTTAAATATCTTTTAACAAATTTTGCCCCGAAATCGAAATATCCTAAGAGGTCATAGGTCACCAGCACCTGTCCATCACAATAAGGCCCAGCCCCGATGCCAATAGTGGGAATAGAAAGAGTTTCAGTTATTTTCTTTGCTACTTTCCATGGAATAGCTTCTAATACAAGAGAAAAAATCCCTGCTTCTTCAAGGTGCATTGCTTCTTCCAAAAGAAACTCAGCCGACTCTTCAGTTTTACCTTGAACTTTGAAACCACCGAACTTGTGAATCGATTGTGGAGTTAAACCTAGATGACCCATGACGGGCATACCTGCATCAAGTATTCTTTTGACTGCTTCACATCTTTCACTCCCACCTTCTAGCTTTATTGCTTCCGCATTACCTATTTTAACTAGTTTGATAGCATTTCGAACTGCCTCTTCAGCAGAAACTTGAAAAGTCCCGAAAGGTAAATCTCCAATGACCATCGCTTGTTTTGCTCCTCGTGCAACAGCTTGAGTATGACGAATCGAATCTTCCAAAGTAACAGGCAATGTAGTCGGATTACCATGAACCACCATACCCATAGTATCTCCAACAAGCAATAGATCTGTCCCAGCTTCATCTAGGATAGATGCCATAACATAATCGTAAGCGGTAAGCATTGTAATTTTTTCTCCCTTTTTCTTCATATCCATAATGTCTAGAATGGTTTTTTTTCTCATAGGTTCACCTCAAATGTTTTTCTATTATTAGCAAGTTCAACAAGTCGGGTAGACATAAATTTCATGGCCTCTTGTAATAATTTTTTGTTATTTAATTGTTTTTTCTCTCTTTCTAATTCTTGAACGCTCAGTCGTTGAAATTTCTCAGTAAAACCAACCATCTCGGCTGTTGCTCTTGTAATATTGTTAATAATGGAGACTGAGGCTGTTAAAGAGGTTCGTGAGAGGGGATTCAAATCTACCGTAATCACCGATTTCCCCAATTTTCTAAGTGCCATCGTACGGTCACCATCCTCCAACGGTACAAATACGCAATCTGAACGCGCTATTCCACGAGAATCGACAATTCGTCGCTGATGAGACAATTCAGGAATGGTTTCTTGATGATTAGAAGTAATTCCAAGTAAAACCTCGGCTCCGGATTTTCTCATAACTTCTTCAATAGCATTTATTCGTTCCTGCGTTCTATAGAAGAGGTTAATTTCTAAAGGGGCGTTTAAAATTTTACCTAGTTCCACGATTTCCTTAGCACAAAGAGCTGCAACGTTTCCATTAACTGAAATAATTGGTTTCTTTGCTAAAAGTAATGTAATTACTGCTAGTTTCTCCTGTTTTAAAGCAAATTTAGGTGATTCTTCTCCTAATAGGTAATCAAAGGCTTCTCCACGACCATGAGCAATCAATCCTGCTTCAGCTACAATCTTATTGTGCATTCCCTGAATTATCTTTTCACGGGTAACTAATGATTCGTAACGGGGATGGTTCTTCGGAATATCATGATCTTCCATTATTGTTTTTTCACCACAGTTTGATGACATACAGTCTCTTTATTGATTTGAGATAGCGGAAGTCTAATTTGCTCTAAATTACTCTCATCTTGGTAAAATAGAAATAAACCCTCACCTAACATGATTTGAGCCCAAAATATATCGTTTGGTAAATTCTCAATGCATTTTTGTAATCGAGGTGACCAGAGTTTCACTTTTTGGGTAAAGATTTGGGCAAGCTGTATGAAATGACTGAATGTTGGTCGAGAGAGAAGCTTTTTAACTAATTCACTTCCAGCAATATTAACTAATCGCCTTTTGTGAGGATTAGATAGAACTTCAGAAGTAGAAAGAGGACCAAAATTAACTGTTGCAACTTTCCATCCTTCATTGTTATTAATCAACATTGTTTTCCCAACGCCAGGAGCTCCTTCTCTTGAACGAATTTCTATACCTCCCTGATAAAGAGCGATGACATCTCCTAGTCCAGATTTAGTTTTCACCTCGGCTTTGTGAGCTACTTGGAATAATTCTAATTCAGTTCTACCCATGTTAAATAAATCATTTATGCAAAAAGCAGTCCCTAGTGCACCCGCAGCAGAAGCACCATATCCTGATGAAACAGGGACTTCAAAATTATGATGGACAAGAAGGCTAGAACTTTGGTTATTTGGCAGCATGAGGTCAATAACACACTTTGTAACTAATGTTTCTGGAAGGGATTTTTTAATCCCGTTAAAGAGAATCTCAGTTTCCTGAACCTCAGTTCGATGAACGGTTGTTCTTACACCCCTGTTGATAGAAAGACCTGCTCCACGAGACCCTTTTTCTAAGAGATTATCTGAACTATCTCTGATCTCGAAAATACCTGTGAGGTGAGCAGCAACCCAATATGAAACGTCCCTTGGCACTAAAATTCCTTCATTATTGCGGATAAGTTTCAATATGACGTATTAAATCAGCAATCGCTGCATTTACTGGTGCTTTTAACCCTAAACGGTGACTTTCTCTAACGATAAAACCGTTGAGATAGTCTATCTCTGTTCTACGTCCTCGTTCGATATCTTGTAACATACTACAACGATTGTCTTTTGTTTTTTCAATCACATTGAGAACATAATCACGAGTCATTGAAAAATCTTCGTCAGGTAAGTTTTGAGTCGCAACAGCTATCCCTTCCTCCAATATTGCATCGAAAATTTGTTGAATAGAATCTTTCTGAAGAATTTGGCCATTGGTTACATGTAGAAGTGCAGCTAATGGACAAATTGCTGCATTAGTCAATAACTTCTGCCACATAGTTAGTTGAATATTTTGTGTTTCCTTTGCATTGAATCCTGATTTCCTCATTATATTACGAAATTTTAAACCATATCCATTTTCTTGACCGTTAATAACATCAAAAGAGGTTTTACCAAAAGAAACATGTTTAACAACCCCAGGGTGTATTAATTCTGCCGCCTCAGTGGTTATAGCCCGATATATCGGATTTTTTGGAAAAATTCTCTGAAAATCTTCTTCGTTCCCCATTCCATTTTGTAATATTAGTATGGGCGTCTTTTCAGCTAGTTTTCCAGCCATTGTTTGTGCGACAATACTGTTATCATATGCCTTAGTGGTTACAAAAACTGCCTTGGGCTTAATGATTTCAGGTTGAAAATCTGTATCCGCAGGAAAATGAGAAATAATCTCGTGTTGATTTCCAATAATTCGTAATCCTTTCCGACGAATTTCTGTCACATGAGGATTCCTGCCAATAACTGAAATATTGAATCCAGAATGTGCTATTCTACCAGCGAACAGCGATCCAATACTACCAGCACCAAATATTGCAAGATTCATTTTCAATCACTTTCCTTCTTGACCTCTTCTGCAATTACTTCAGCAATTTGATATCCAAGTTCTGTTTTAGATCCTTTAAGATGCAGAACAGGTCTATTTGGGCGAATAACTAATACTTCATTAGTTTTAGACACAAATCCTTTTGTTGGTTCACCTACCCAATTTGCACAAACGATTTGGAGATTGTTATTTTCTAGAAACTTTTCGCCTCTTTTTTGTAATTCTTCCTTAGAAATTCCTACTTCAGCCTTGTAGCCTACAATGAATAATTCAGGAAATTTGTCACGAACTTTTTCTAGTATCTTAACTGTAGGGATTAAATCAATTTTTAAGTTAGTTTGTCGTGAAGCGATTTTTCCAGTTTGATACGGGGGATGATAATCTGAAACTGCTGCAACAGAGACTAGAATATTATAATGAGTATTAGAAAGCTCTTCCATAACAGCATCATACATATCCGAGGTTGATCTGACTATTTTAGCTGAAAAAGCACATCCTTTTAAATCGATGTTGTGTCCTTCACCTAGAATTAGCGAAACTTCAGCTCCTAGGCTATAGAGAGCTTTCGTAACCTGTAGGGCTGAGAGGCCAGTTGAAGGATTAGAAATAAATCGAATATCATCCAAGTATTCTCTTGTAGCGCCCCCTGTTATCAATATTTTTTCCCCTTGAAGCGGAAGAGAGGGATTGACCAAATTAATAATTTTTTCCATTAATTGGTTTAGAGGAGGAAATTTGTATTTACTTTCAGTCTCAGGAGCTGATATGAATTTTACATCAAGTTGTTCAAGATATGAAATATTCTTTCTGGAAATTGGATTTTCTAATAAAACAGTATGAGCTGCAGGTATAATTAAGAGGGGAATTTTAGCTCCAATTATTGCTAAAGCAGCTAATGTTACAGGCCCATCTGCAATACCATTGGCAAGTTTTGCGATAGTATTTGCTGTTGCTGGACAAATAATACATAAATCAACTTTATAATCGGGATGAGAGACCCACTTGACATGTTCCGAGATTCCAGAAATTTTGGTTATAGGTTCTTTGTCCATACACCATGTTAGTGCATCAATAGCAACTAATCTAACCGCCTCTTCCGAAAGTACAACAATAGGGTCACCTGAATATCTCAAAATCTCTCGAATTAAATGAGGAACTTCAATAGCAGCTATAGAGCCTGTAACACCAACTAGAATTCGTTTACCCTTCAGTTGGGTTCCTTTAGTACCGAAAATTTCTGTAATTCCCATTTTTAAGGTTTCCAATGAAAAAAGCTAAGAGGTTCTTTTTAAAAATCAGGGTTGTTAAAGTAAAAGTTTGTATATACAGTAAAAAAAGGAGTGGAAAAGGCCCCCTCTACTGAACTTATTTTTTAGGAATCGGCAGGTGGATGGAGCTGGTTCACGAGAGTGGAGTGTAAAATGTTTGCAGCGACAAAAACGGCGAAAATTCCAATAGTTGCAGGAGTGATCTTATCGTGGGTGTTGTTTTATGTCTGAGATAAAATTTTGGTAGGCTTTCATTTCTTTACTTGAATGACCGACGATTAGCACTTTTTCTTGCCTCAAACTTGTCAAGAGAAGCAAGAGAGTTTAGTAGTGTGACAGTGAAAAACTAATATTATTATCAATGAAGATTTTCTAGTGATGATCACGAACCTGCTCGTTTCCAAAGGATATATCCAAAAAGGGCCGAAATAGCGAAAGCGGATATTTGATCTAGCGCGTAAACGGCAAGAAACGGTAATTCAAAGATTAATGCGGGAGTACTGTTTGTTTCGGTAAAACCAAAGTCTAAGATTAAGTGAGAGAACCATGCAAATATGATAGGTGATAATGACCAAAAATGGTCTTTTGCCATCTCTCGCTGGGGAAAGAATATGATTATGAGGTATATAACTAAAATAATTGCAAATCCAAGTGGCAGAATTGGATTATGCCAGAATCCCCGATGTGAGAAGAGATAATCCAGTGTTGGATTTCCTGTCTCGACTATAATTACAGCCCAAATCCCGTCAATATCAGGAATAATTCCCGCAAAAGCCCCTAATACTAGTGTTTTTAGACGATCCTTTTTATCCCAGTGGAAAAAAGGGATTGCAATCAGGAATCCAATAAAAAAATGTGTAGAATAACCAGGCATATTTATCAACCATATATTTTCTAAATCACCTGTTATAAATACTTCTATTGGTACTGAAGATATTCAGAAATTGAAAGGGAGAAGTTCTTTGACATGTTCTATGTCTATAGGAACTTTAGATACCTTTCTAATCTTACAAAAGAGTACGAAAAAGAAAAACTCTGATTTTATAGCATTAAGATACCAAGTAAATATCAAAAATTATTAAGTATCTGCGAGACACTTCTAAACTTGGTGTATGAATTGTCTTTCGAGATGAGGGTGTTCGAGGAATTGATGACGAATCCAACTAGGACTGCGATTTGGTCTGAAATCTTTCTAAAACCAGGAATTACTGCCAAGGAGCTCATCAACACTCTTAAATTCAAGAAAACCAAAATGTATTACAATCTTAAAGAGATGCTAAACTCTGGGTTGATTGAAGCCGAAGTAATTACTGTGAAACAATCTTTGAACCTGAAAAAATATCGCATTAGCAAAGAATTCGAGAAAATACTAAAAAATCCACAAGAAATCATGGAAAAGCCTAGGGAATTAAAATTGTTTAATCTATTTATTATTTTAGCCTTACTAAAGATAGAAATCAGAAAAACCCTGAATTTGACCAATGAGGAAATAAAGGAAGGTATATTGAAAGCAGAAAAGAGAAAACAGCTTCGAAGGGATATTGGAGTTTTATTTTATTCAATGGATAGAGAACAACAGTTTTTATCTGACTTCAAGAATTTTTTTGAGACTAAGTTTGGAAATCAACTAAGAGATACTATTGACAATGAGGCCTATGAGAAAACTTATGGGAGTTTCTTTTTTGGTTTTACTGGTTCTGAATAATTTTATCAACATATTTTAAGGTTAAAACCTATAAATGGTGTTTTAAAGAAAGAATTAGATTCATATTTTTTTTTGCAGAAAAAGTTAACTTTTTTAATAATGGGAACGTTCCGAAAAATCGGAACGTTGAGAGGAGTTTTGATCCATGTCAGAAGATAAAAGTAACATTCAGGTAACGCTGTATGTTAGTAAAGTGTCAAGACCAGTAGTAATAGAAAGAGGATGTAAAAAGGGACATTGCCATTCACTTGTGGTTAATGAAAGAATTTCAATGGCAGCAATCAATTTAGAAAAGAATTTTTATTCCACTGAAATGCAAAAAGTTATTATCAATACAAGGAATCATTGTGAAAAACATGGAATCCCTTTAGAGGTCAAAGATATTACAGGAATAGCGAAAAAGATAAGATATTTGTTGTTAAAAAGAATTCTGAGAACACCAGCATTAGAAATAATGCATAAAAAGGAAAAATTCAAGCTTAATCCATCTTATCCTTTTGATTCAAGTAGATATACAGAATTTTTAAAGAAAGTAATAACTAATTGATCTATAAATCTTTTTTTTTACGGTTTCCCGTCAACACCCTTCTTTTAGGTTTAGTGTTGTATTCTAAAAGATTCTTATTCATGCTTAATACTCTTATAGATAATAGAAAAAAGGATCCTTGAGGTAAAAGAAGGAAGATTTGGAATAATATTCCTTATCTCTAGCCTTAATAAAGAAATGAGAGTCAATAAATGTCAGTACAACAGCTAATCGGGGATCCAATTTTAAATAATCTTATGGAAGGCTTTTTAGCAGTTATCTTTGCATTTTTCGTTGGTATTATTTCTTCAGCACTCGGAGTAGGAGGAGGTTTTATTACAACTCCTTCTCTTATCCTATTAGGAATCGACGAAGCTTACGCTATTGGTACCGTCTTATGTATGATAATTTTTACAGCTTTATCCTCAACCATCGCCTACGCACGACAACCTAAAATTATAGAATATAGAACAGGTCTCTTAGTAGCTACAACAACAGTGATAGGGTCAGTATTAGGAAGTACAACTAGTTCTATACTTGTTTCTGAAGCTCCAGCTATATTTCGCTTGATTTTTGCTTTATGTTTACTACCAATAGCAATTAAGATGATCTTTTATCCTAAAGAAAAGAAAAGTGACAAAGTGGGAGAACTAGAGATAGAGCATGATGAAGTAATTTTGTTTGGATTTGAACGTCGTGAATTACTAAGTACATTATTAGGATTTATCGCAGGATTTTCCTCTGGCCTTTTAGGAATAGGAGGAGGAGTAGTGATGGTACCTGTTCTTGTAACAGTTGGTAAAATACCAATGCATAAAGCAGTTGCAACATCTATGTTTATAATGATTTTTACTAGTATTGCAGGTGCAGCAGTAAAAATCTCGCGAGGACAGATTCATCCCGACCTAGCTATTTTCTTAATTATCGGAATAATAATAGGAGCTCAAATTGGTCCTCTCATAATTAGGAAAATCAATACTAAACAACTACAGCAAATTTTCGGTGGTATGATGATTGTCGCATTAATCTCAATCGTAATAGGGAGAGATCAAGTTGTTGCACTTATACAAGAGTTAATAGAGCTCTTCGTATAACGAAATTAATAACAATAGATTTAAACTAAGAAAAGTTAGTTAAAAGCCTAACATTATAAAGCTTCAGCTCAGGCAATTTGATAGAGATATCATTTCAATTCATATAGACTTCCTACAAAGTAAAATATGAAAAGTTCAGTGAAATTTCTAAGCGATTGAAACAAGTGTAACTAGGAGAATATTGAATGCAGAACGATTCTATATTAGTCGTTGATGATGAAGAAGATACTGTTGAATTAGCCAAGATGGTTTTGGAATATGAAGGCTTTCGCGTTTTTTCAGCCTCAAATGGGGAGGAGGCGATCGATTTCCTAGAGAGGGGAGAAGAAAAGCCTGATTTGATACTTTTAGATGTTCTTATGCCTAAGAAGAACGGCTTAGAAGTCTGTAAATGGATTAAACAACACCCCAAGTTGAAACGGATACCTGTTCTGCTTTTCACAGCGAAAGTCGGCAAAAAAGACCGAATCGCAGGAGAAGAAGCAGGTGCTGATGCTTATATTAATAAACCGTTCAGTGCGGACGATTTACTTTCGTTAATAAGAACTCATCTTGAAAATGCTAAACGATTAAGTCAAGAGAATTAATCTTCTTTATTGGAAACTCTTAATTTCCTGAACAAATATTTCTGCAGTAGGAAACAATTCCTTAATTCGAAGGAAAAAATTGGGCAAATAATCGACAACGCGAAATGTAACATCTATTCTTGGTTGTATATCGAAACTTAAGTGAATATCAAGTATATTATTATTTCGTTTTTCTAGGAACTTCATATTTGCATTATAACGCTTAAAAAAATTTGAATATTTCAGAAACTGATCTTCTGTTACAATTAATAAAATACTCCAAGGAGTAGCTTGAATTGCACCAATAAGATCTTTTTTTATTTCTAAAAATGATATTATTTGGTCTAAGCTCGTCAACTAGGCAACTCCCAGCTTAAGTGTTCCAATCGACTCAATAGTTGCCTCTATTCGATCACCTTTCTTGAAAGGGCCTACTCCATCTGGAGTCCCCGTAGCTATAATGTCACCAGGTTCTAAGGTTACAATTGAGCTACAATAGTTAATTATTTGGTCGATTTTAAAGATCATATCTTTTGTGTTTCCTCGCTGTTTTGTTACTCCATTTAGTTTCAATTCTAAATCAAGATTCTGAGGATTTGTAATTTCATCGGTTGTTACTATTAAGGGGCCTATTGGAGAAAAAGTATCGAAGCCCTTCGCTTCAAACCAAGGGCGACCATCTCTCTTAGCAATAGATTGAATATCTCGAGCGGTAATATCGAGTAATATACTGTAACCGAAAATATAGCTCATACTCTCCTCTAAAGGTATATTTTTTCCTTTTTTTCCAATTATTACAGCTAATTCAACCTCATGATGAACCTGTTGAGTTTGGGGAGGGATTATAATATTTTCATTTGGGCCAATTAATGCTGATGCTGGTTTTAGGAATAGGGAGGGATTTACGGGAAGATCTTTTGGTTCCACTCCCATTTCTTTCGCATGAGCAGCATAATTCTTAGCTAAGCAGATGATCTTCGATGATTTGATTGGTAGTTCGAA
Organism: Candidatus Hodarchaeota archaeon; assembly: GCA_048887065.1. Classification (GTDB taxonomy): domain Archaea; phylum Asgardarchaeota; class Heimdallarchaeia; order Hodarchaeales; family Hodarchaeaceae; genus Hodarchaeum. Next base: position 7,502 of record JBHLKC010000001.1, on the reverse strand, counting down.
AGGAGGCAGATCATTCAGCTCATTAAATTCAAGCTCGTTAAGACAAGTTCGATCAGTAATGATAGGAAAAACATTTCTTAAACTAGGGTAGATCTTAATAATTTTCTCTTCTAGCGTTACCACAGAACCGTTACTTATACCAATCTTCATCTATAAATCTCCAAAGCGGTTATAATAGTATTAATTCTCTTCTTATTAAACAGAAAATTCCGTCCGATAGTGAGTGTTAAAGCTTTTGATCGTCTTTTGTACTGGAACTATACTTCAACACGTAGGCAAAATTCTTAAGTGGCATACATTCAAAGATGAGTTAGATTTACAATTATAAATGGGTTTTATTTATGGATTGTTTAGTTACTGGTGGGGCTGGATTCCTAGGTAGTCATTTAATTGAAGAACTTATAGCAAATAACCATAATGTGGTCTGTTTGGATGACTTCAGCACTGGAAAACGAAGAAACCTGAAGGTTGTTGAAAAACACATTAAGCTCATTGAGGGAGACATTCGTAATCCTGAAATTGTAGAAAAAGCAATAAATGACGTGGATTATGTTTTTCACTTAGCTGCCCAAATATCGGTAAACAGATCTGTACGTGAACCCGCTTATGACGCTTCTGTAAATATTGAAGGTATAATTAACCTTTTAGAAGCTTCTTGCATTAGTTCGGTAAAGAGATTTGTTTATGTTTCTACTGGAGGAGCAATTTACGGGGAACCTCTACATTTACCAGTATCGGAATCTACAGCAGAGGAACCTATTTCACCATATGGCCTTAGTAAACTAGTAGGTGAGAAGTACCTTCAGCTGTTTCATCGAATCCATAACCTTTCTTATTCGATTATCAGGCCAGCAAACATATATGGGCCACGTCAAGATCCTTTAGGCGAAGCAGGTGTCATCTCAATTTTTTTAGGAAATCTAAAGAAAAGACTTCCTTTGGAAATTTTTGGAGATGGAACAGATACTAGGGACTATATTTATGTGAAAGATATCGCAGATATCTGTATTAAAGCAATAAATTCATCAGTAATAGATATATTTAACGCAGGAACAGGAAAACAGACTAATCTTTTGGAATTAATAAATATCATTGAGAAAGTCACAAATATTTCCGCACATAAAAAATTTAGTAATCCAAGACCTGGTGATGTTAAAAATATAGCATTAGAATCAATAAAAGCCAAAAAATACTTGAATTGGAGTCCTAAAACTGAATTAGAATTCGGTATACAAAAAACATGGGAATGGTTTAATTCAAGTGAATGAAAAATAGATAGGTTTCTCTTTATGAAATTCTTCTGACTATAACGACCTTATTAAAAAGTTGAGTACCAAAAAAGCCTTTTAAGTACTAATTAGCTCTTCTACTCGTTTGGCATGATTTAATAACCAATTTTCATCTAGTTCTGGGAATCCAAACCACCGCCAGAAAGAACTTACAACCCAAGGATCCAATTTTATATCTAACTTTGGATTTTGAGCAACAAGGAAATAAGCTTGCCAAAGCTCACCTATAGCTGTTTCAAAAAGTTTATTGGCCTCTTCTGGGTTATCAGTTTTTAAACACTGATTTAAACGTCTTTCAGATTCGTTAATAGATACAAATGCAGCAAGAATCCACATTTCACGGTCTGTTTTAATATTATTTTTATATAAATGATCTGCAAGATTTTCGAGCTCTTTTCTAGCTTTTTCAAGCTTATCAGGGGAAATTGCTTTAATCTGCAACAGATTGGTAAAGAAATCATAGATTTCTTCATCCAATTCTTTTACTGCATCCAGCATAAGTGTGGCGGTACCAACATCGAATGCATTCTGAATCATTAGGGGGACACAGATAGCTTCTTCTGCTGCTTTAATTAACCAGATATAGGCATCTGCTATCATATCATCTCGAATTCGATTGTTCATTCTTTCCAGTAACAACCTAGTTGTTTGACGCTTTAGCTCAATTGTCTCAGAATTCCACCCAATGTGAGGAGCCTGTTCTACCCATTGAAGCATCTTTCCATTGGGATCAAAAATAATTTCACAATTTTTCAACAATCGAATGACTGTAGCTACTTGCCAATAAGCAACATTTTTGCCCTGTAAAACGTCTGTAAAAAACATAGGAGGAGCATAAGTTACTTTGACTTCCACACCAGGAAAGTCGTCTAAATCCGTAATAGTTGTTTCTTTAAGGTCTCTAATGTTTTCTCGGATAGCCCAAAGATTAATCCGTGAATCGTATTTCTCAAAATCATCGTGAACCAACAATCGCCCTTGTTCTTGATCCTTTGATTCAATTTTCGATAACAGAATCTCGATAATCTGGTTAATAATCTGTGGATCTACCATTCTTGACCTCTCAATTGTCTGATAATTTGAAAAATGCAATAGGTTTGAATCACAAATTATCTTTTGAATCAGCGCGATATTTTTGAAAATATAATTCTTTTGTATTATTCTGAATCCTTCTTTTGATATTTTCATTTTTCTAATACTAATTAACCTCTGGCTGATAGTAGGATATATCAAACTTTACATTTAGATAAATACCAATAAATACGAAAAACCCTCCAACTAGAATTGTTGAGGATAAACCTTGGGAAAAGATAATCCATGCTAACAAAGATGCTCCCACAGCTTCTCCGATAACCGCTAGAGAAACAGTTTGAGCAGAGAGATGTTTCATAGCGTAGGTATACAAAGCATGTCCTAATAAGCTTGGGCCAATAGCTAGGCCTATAAACCATATTATGTCTTGAAACTCAAAGTGAAGAATGTTCTCACCAAGAATAAGGGTAAAAACAAAAAGAAAGCCTGAACAGAAAAAATTGACAAAAAAAACATAGGGAATATTGGGGACAGTGAATTGGGTACGCATTCTTTTACCAATAATAAAATAAAAGGCAACCATAATTGCTCCAAAGAGTGCAAGAAGGATTCCTTCAGAAATTATACCAGTGGCTTGGTGAGTATCTTGTGAAAGAGTTATTAGAAATAAGCCTATAAAACCAAAAATCAATCCAATAAACTGATACGATGTAATCTTTTCTCGTAATAATACGAAAGAAATTATAATTACCCAAATTGGAGAAGAATTGACAACAATTATTGAAGCTGCAACAGTTAAAGACGTCAAGCTCTGAATCCAACTTAAGAAATGAAGAGAAAGAAAGAAACCTGAAAGTAAGAAGAAGCTTTGATAAGGTAGTTTAAGATGTGGTTTGAATTGGTCTCTAATTTCCTTACTCAAAATCAAAGGAAATAAAAAAACAACGGATAGAAACAAGCGCCAAAAAGCAATGACAACAGCAGGAACATCATTTTGTAATAAAATGGTAATAAATATCGAAGCCCAAGATACGGCCACTGTGGCAACAATTAGACTAACTTGACACTTTGTTTTAGGATCTAAATTTTCCATATTATCACAATTATCATTAGTGGTTTAATTATGACTGAATAAATAATCGTCTATATGTTTGTAGTAAATATTTATTAGTATGTTTTAAATCGATCTTAACCTCGAAATATGGGATTATTAAAATGTCCATAGAAACTGTAATCAGACCAAGAATCGGAGCTCATATGTCTATTTCTAAATCACTTGATCTAGCAGTTGACCGTGGCGTGAAAAACACATGTGAATGCATCCAAATATTCACGCGTCCTCCAAGAAGATGGGAAGCAGGAAAAGGTGCCATGTCACCTGAAATCGTTAAATTGTTTAAAAAAAAATCGGAAGCAGCCAATTACTTTGATACTGCTATCCATATGCCTTATTTACCTAATTTGGCCTCACCTGATGCTGAACTCTATGAAAAATCGGTTAGGGTTTTAATTGAGGAAGTAAAGAAAGCAATGTTACTTGAGACACCATATATTGTAACACATCTTGGAAGCCCAAAGAGTCAAAATGAAAAATTTGCTGTAAAACGGGTTGCTGAAGCTTTAAATAAGGCAACTAGACATATCAAAGATTCAGTAATGATCTTGTTGGAAAATTCAACTGCTCGGAAAAAAGTATGGGGGAATAAAATTGAACATATGGAAGCTATTCTTGGAAAAGTTCAACAGGATCAATTTATTGGAATGTGTGTAGACACTGCTCACGCATACTCGACAGGGTATGATATCTCATCACCTGAGGGGTTGAATGAAACTATAGACTTGATTGATACCTTATTGGGAAAAAATAAACTGAAATTATTCCATCTTAATGACTCAAAAGGAAAATTGGGTTCAGGAATTGATCATCATGAGCATATTGGTATGGGATATATCGGAATAGATTGTTTTAGAGAATTAATGCAAAATCCTAGGTTTAAGAAAATGCCAATGATATTAGAAACTCCAAAAGAAAATACCTCTAGCGACCAAAAAAATCTCGAAGTATTAAGGAAATTAAGATTAGGAGACATTAATAATCAAATATTAGAATAATTAATAGTGATCATAATGAAACAATTAATTGAGAATTTAACTATTGCTTACAGATTTCTTTATCCAAGATTAACAATTTTAGTTTCATCAGGGACTTTAGATGAACCAAATGCGCTAACAATAGCTTGGTCGACGCCTTTATCGGCTGATCCACCTCTTATAGGAGTTTTGATTACAAAAAAACGTTATTCACATGGTCTAATCAAACAAAAAGAAGAGTTTGTAATTAATATACCTAATACTCGTCTTATTAATGCAAGTTATTACATTGGGCGGGTATCAGGTCACGATGAACCACAGAAAGTGTCACAGGCTGGATTTACGATGGAAGCTTCACTCAGGATCAATGCTCCACGAATCAAAGAGTGTTTAATTAATCTGGAATGCAAATTAAAGAGAATAATTCCAACTGGAGATCATGATTTGTTTATTGGAGAAGTAGTAGCAATAGGGATTGACCCCGAAATCATTAATGATTGGTCTTTTGACTTAAAAAAATACAATCCCATTTATTGGAGACAATCAAAGTATAAAGAAGACACTTTTAATCTGGAGAAGATCCTATCTGGAGAAAAAACCAATGATTGAATCGGATAAGATGGAGATAGCAGACCAAACAATTTATTTTAAATCGTCCGAAAACATGGAAGAGATTCCATCAGAATCGATCACTCTTGTAGTAACATCCCCCCCTTATTGGAGTGTTCGTGATTATGGTGGAGAGCAAATAGGATTTGGCCAAAGTTATAAAGAATATATTAAATCTTTAAATAGAGTTTGGACAGAATGTATACGCGTCCTACAACCAAATGGCAAGATAGCTATCAATGTTCAACCATTACCAATTGAAAGCAGTCGATCTGGATTTGGAAGACGCATGATCCAAAATATTATGTTTGATATTGAACGTTTTATGCGAGAGAATAATCTATTTCTTTCAGGGATGCATTATTGGGATAAAGCTGAATATGTATCCAATGTTTCTTGGGGAAGCTATCCAAAACCAACAAATATTGCATCAAATACTGGATTTGAACAAATATTTGTCTGGGTCAAACCTGGAAAAACAAGAAAAATCTCAAAACCTATCCAAGATCAAAGTTTACTTACAAAATCCGAATGGCGACACTGGGCAGTAAGATGTATCTGGGATGATATCTCTCCAGTTTTTAAAATTGATTCTAAAGGCCAGAATAGATTTGGTCATTCTGCGCCTTTTCCAGAAGCAATTCCGTACCGTTTAATACGAATGCATACTGCTATAGGAGAAACTGTTCTGGATCCGTTTTTAGGTTCTGGAACAACACTAAAGGTCTGTAGATTGTCAGGGAGAGTAGGAATCGGTTATGAAGTTAATCCTAAATATTCCAATTTAATAAAAACTCGAATTATGGAAGAATGGAAACCTTCTTTGATTCAAGATCAATATAAAGTGTTTGGAACAACTGATTTTTTTAATATTATTGATTCAGTTTATCGATTTACAAAAAGTAATACATTATCAACTCTATTAGATGTTCTAAAAGAGTTACAGGATTGTTTTCCAAACAAGATGACACCCTCATGGATCAAGCATTTAGATCATTTGATAACCTTTACAAAGTACAATTTAATAGATTCTCAAAAGGTAGTTCTTGATAATTTCTTTAATAATTCCTAAAATAAGATACTTTTCATTCCAGATCATTAAATAACAGCTTATTAATCGCCTTAACACAAATAGAGTGAGGAGAAAAAGATTTTAGGGGATTTAATCTGATTTTCAAATATTTCAAACGAAAATAATCCTTCTATCATGTGCTCCAAAATTTAGATAATGAGTAGGAAATTCAGCTGAGAGTAATGATAGTCAAGTGTAATCACAAGTTGCTACTCTTAAATCATTGAGTGCCTCGGTGAATAGAACACAAATCAAAAGAATAACTTTATAAAGTTAAAAAAAATGAGGACAACCTGCTGAAAAAATTCAGCAAAAAAGTGTTTCTAATTTTAGATTGAAACAATCTTGGAGAAAAGGTGAAAAGAAATGGCAGGATTTGCTTCTGCACGAGTTGAAAAAATTATTCGTGACGCGGGCGCTCGTAGAGTATCCGCTGATGCGATTAACAGACTGAATGAGATTCTCACTGACTATGGCACAAACATTGCAAAATACGCAGTTGAGATTGCTCGTCACTCTGGCCGAAAAACCATAAAGGAATCAGACATTAAACTAGCCGCAACCAAATAGACTGCTGGCAGGTTTTTAATGTAATAATATTCCTTCCTCTTTTTTTCTTCTTTTTAAATAGAGTTCATTCATTTTACGAGAAAATGAATAATTCGTCAATCTTATTTACGATTCCTATGCTGAAGAATTTTGTGGCCCTGCTTTAAGCTTTTCAGTTTGAAGCTTTTGAATTCTATCAATTTCCGTTAATAGAGTCCGAATACTCGTCGGTTTGGTGAAAAAACCGATAGCACCAGCTTCTAATGCCTCTTTTTCCACACGTTTCTCAGCACTTACAAATAACACTTTCGCATTTGGATTTTTTTTAAGGATTTCTTTCATTGCCACTAATCCATCAAGAACTGGCATTCTATAATCCATTACAATGATATCTGGCTTTATTGGAAGTTTAGAGAACTTTTCAATAGCTTCCATTCCATTAGAAGCACTATCAACAACATCATGTCCTTCCATCATCAAGAGCTTTGTATAAATAAGAAGTAGATCTCGCTCGTCATCGACTAGGAGGATCCGTGCCATTTAAGTACCTCAACCAAGTGAAATGTTTGGTGAATTACTGAAATCTCTCATGGTTTTTAAGGTCTTACTATTAAAAGACAGTTGATTTTGAAATTAAAATTCTCTGTTTTGATCTGTTCAAAAAACAAAGTTAATATTTATTTCGGTGTTAAATACCTTCTGGGGAATTTCAGATATATGAAAATGAAATTCTTAATCACAAACATGAATTGATATATACTCAATCCTGAAAATATTTCATATCAACTCTTAATTCTTTCCAAATTGAATTATAATAAACATTTATGCTACAGCTCAATGATACAAAATTAACATTAACA